>NZ_JAUMSQ010000258.1:0-6790 GCF_030519285.1 Mycolicibacterium arseniciresistens | reverse complement strand
GCCGCGGCAGGCGCGGCGACGTGCGCGCCGCGATCCTCAAGCTGCTCACCGAGCGGCCGATGCACGGCTACGAGATGATCCAGGAGATCGCCGCCCGCAGCCAGGACCTGTGGAAGCCCAGCCCCGGCTCGGTGTACCCGACCCTGCAGCTGCTCGTCGACGAGGGCCTGCTGATCGCCACCGAGTCCGACGGCAGCAAGAAGCTCTTCGACCTGACCGACGACGGACGTACCGCCGCCGACAAGATCGAGACGGCGCCGTGGGACGACATCACCGCCGACGCCGACCCCGGCGCGATGAACCTGCGCAGTGCGGTCGGCCAGCTGATGGGCGCGATCGCCCAGTCCGCTCACGCGGCGACGCCCGAGCAGCAGCCGCGCATCGTCGACATCGTCAACAACGCCCGCCGGGAGATCTACGGCATCCTCGGCGAAACCGACTGATTTCGTGACTTCGGCGCGGTTTCGTTCGCTCACCGGACGAAACCGCGCCGAAATCGTGTCGCGTGCGGTGAGATCGGTGGTCACACGCCGATCGAGAGGTGGCGAACATGCCGGACATCAATCGGCGCTGGGTACTCGCCGAGCGTCCCAGGGGCGTCGTCGGCCGCGAACACTTCGAGTGGCGGGAAGAGCCGGTGCCGTCGATCGGTGACGGCGAATTCCTCATTCGGAACCAGTGGCTCAGCTGCGACGCCGCCCAGCGAAGCTGGATGTCGATCGACACCTACATCCCCCGCATTCCGCTGGGTGAGGTGATGGCGTCCGCGTCCGTCGGTGCCGTCGTGGAGTCGAAGCACCCGTCGTTCAGCGTGGGCGATCTGGTCTCGGGGGCGTTCGGCTGGCAGGACTTCGCCGTCAGCGACGGGTCGGCGTTCGGCGGCCTCGTCGCGCCCCTCAAGCTCCCACCCGGTGTCGACCCCGCAACCGCGTTGTCGCTGTTCGGCATCACGGGGCTCACCGCATATTTCGGCCTGCTCGACGTGGGCAGCCCCGAAGCCGGAGACACCGTGGTCGTCTCCGCCGCCGCAGGCGCGGTCGGGGCGATCGTCTGTCAGATCGCCAAGCTCAAGGGTTGTCGCGTGATCGGTATAGCCGGCGGCGCCCGCAAGTGCGCATGGCTGCGCGATGAGGTCGGTGTCGACGAGGCCGTCGACTATAAGGCCGACGACTTCCCCGCCCGCCTTCGTGCCGCCTGCCCCGGCGGCGTCGACGTGTTCTTCGACAACGTCGGTGGCCAGGTGCTCGACGCGGTGCTCGCGAATCTCGCCTCGGGCGCGCGTATCGCGCTGTGCGGCGCCGTCGCCGGCTACAGCGATCCCGGCGCACAAGACGGCATCCGCAATCTCACGAACCTCGTGCTGCAGCGGGGCACCATGCGCGGATTCCTGATCTTCGACTACTTCGGCCGGGTGGGCGAGGCCGTCGGCGAGCTCGCCGCATGGGCAGCCGAGGGCAAGATCAAGGACCACATCGACGTGGTGGAGGGGCTGGAGAACGCTCCTGACGCCCTGCGACGCCTGTTCACGGGGCAGAACTTCGGCAAGCAACTCGTCCGGATCACGGGTCCGGCGGATGAAATCGCGCCGGGATAGCGTCAGTACCTGACATGACGACCTTCCATATCGGCTCTCACCCCGTGCACCGCGTCGGCTTCGGCGCCATGCAGCTGCCCGGCCCCGGCGTCTTCGGCCCGCCCCGAGACCACGGCGCCGCCATCGCGGTGCTGCGCCGCGCGGTGGAACTCGGCGTCGACCACATCGACACCGCGCAGTTCTACGGCCCGAATGTGGCCAACGAGCTCATCCGCGAGGCGCTGCACCCGTATCCGGAGAACCTGGTGCTGGTCAGCAAGGTCGGCGCCCGCCGCGACGACCAGGGCAACTGGACCGCCGCGCAGCAGCCCGACGAACTGCGCGCCGACATCGAAGAGAACCTCCGCACGCTGGGCACCGACCGGCTGGCCGCGGTCAACCTGCGCATCCACTCCGGCGATCCCAACGCGGTGGGCGACGTCGACCCCGAGCTGTTCGGCCGCCAGCTCGACGCGATGATCGCCGCCCGCGACGAGGGGCTGATCGGCGGCATCGGCCTGTCCAGCATCTCGGTGGACCACCTGCGGTTCGCCCTCGAGCGCACCGAGATCGTCACCGTCCAGAACGCCTACAACCTGGTCGACCGGACCTCACAGCCGGTGCTCGACCTGTGCGTCGAGCGCGACATCGCCTTCGTGCCGTTCTTCCCGCTGGGTTCGGGCTTCTCCGCCGACAATCCGGTGCTGGGCAATCCCGCCGTGAAGCAGGCCGCCGCCGACCTCGGCCGCAGCCCGGCACAGGTCGCGCTGGCGTGGACGCTGGCGGTGGCGCCGAACGTGCTGCTGATCCCCGGGACGTCGTCGGTCGCCCACCTCGAGGAGAACCTCGCCGTCGACGACATCGAGCTGCCCGCCGGCTTCGCCCCGTAGCGGGATCACTCGACGTCGACCCAGTCGAGGGTGCGTTGCACTGCCTTCTGCCAGCCCGCGTACCCCTCCTGGCGCTGCTCGTCGCTCCAGTCCGGCGTCCACCGTCTGCCCTCCTGCCAGTTCGCGCGCAGGTCGTCGACGTTCTCCCAGAACCCGGTGGCGAGCCCGGCGGCGTACGCGGCGCCGAGCGCGGTCGTCTCGGCGACGACGGGTTTGACGACGTCGACGCCGAGGACGTCGGCCTGGATCTGCATGCACAGGTCATTGGCGGTGATGCCGCCGTCGACCTTGAGCACCTCCATGTGGACGCCCGAGTCGGCCTCCATCGCGTCGACGACGTCGCGGCTCTGGTAGCAGATCGCCTCGAGTGTGGCCCGCGCGACGTGGGCGTTGGTGTTGTACCGCGACAGCCCGACGATCGCGCCCCTGGCGTCGGACCGCCAGTACGGCGCGAACAGCCCCGAGAACGCGGGCACGAAGTAGACACCGCCGTTGTCGTCGACCTGCCGGGCCAGCGACTCGCTCTGCGCGGCGCCGCTGATGATGCCCAGCTGGTCGCGCAGCCACTGCACGGCCGAGCCGGTGACGGCGATCGAACCCTCCAGCGCGTACACCGGTTTCGCGTCCCCGAACTGGTAGCAGACCGTCGTCAGCAGCCCGTTCTCCGACCGGACGATCTTCTCGCCGGTGTTGAGCAGCAGGAAATTGCCTGTGCCGTAGGTGTTCTTGGCCTCACCGGCGTCCAGGCACACCTGCCCGACCATGGCCGCCTGCTGGTCGCCGAGGATGCCGGTGAGCGCCACCTCGCCACCGAGCGGCCCGTCGGCCAGCGTCGTGCCGTACGCCTGCGGGTACGACGACGGCTTGATCTCGGGCAGCATCTGACGCGGAATCCCGAAGAACGACAACAACTCGTCGTCCCAGTCCAGGGTCTCGAGGTCCATCAGCATGGTGCGGCTGGCGTTGGTGACGTCGGTGACGTGCACTCCGCCGCGCGGCCCGCCGGTGAGGTTCCACACCACCCAGCTGTCGGCCGTGCCGAAGAGGGCGTCACCCTTCTCCGCGGCGTCGCGCACCCCGTCGACGTTGTCGAGGATCCACTGCACCTTGCCCGCCGAGAAGTAGGTGGCAGGCGGCAGTCCCGCCTTGCGCCGGATGGTCTCGCCGCGCTCGTCGCGGTCCAGTGCGGAGGCGATGCGGTCGGTGCGGGTGTCCTGCCAGACGATCGCGTTGTAGTAGGGCCTGCCGGTCCGCCGGTTCCACACCAGCGCCGTCTCACGCTGATTGGTGATGCCCAGCCCGGCCAGGTCGGTGGCCGACAGGTCGGTGCGGTTGAGCGCCGACATGATGACCGACGCGGTGCGCTCCCAGATCTCGACGGGGTTGTGCTCCACCCAGCCGGCCTTCGGCATGATCTGCTCGTGCTCGAGTTGGTGCCTGCCCACCTCGGCGCCGTCGTGGTCGAAGATCATGCAGCGGGTGCTGGTGGTGCCCTGGTCGATCGCGGCGACGAAATCGGCCATCTCGCAACTCCTTCGGTGATGTGATGCGGGCTGAGGCTACCGGGTGAGCGCGTCCACCCAGCCGGGCTGGACGTCGACCTCGACACCGTCGTCGTACACCGCGGGCACGCCCTCGCCGCCGAGGCCCTCGAAGGTGGTCAGTGCCGCGGCGGTGCGCCGGGCCGCCGCGCTGGCGTCGGTTCCCGACGTGATGCACTCGGCCGCAGAGGCCGGCGCTCCCGATTCGGTGGCCAGGTCGGCGAGGTCGTCGTCGGTGTGGTCGCTGGTGCCGCCCTCCTCGGGCTGGAAGACCGGGTCGAACAGCGCCGAGTAGAAGTTCTCGAAGGTGTCGACGTCGCCGTCCTGGGCGACGCAGTACACGGCGGCGGCCGCCCTGGACGAGTAGTCGCCGCTGGCGGAGTAGTCGTCGAGAATCGCGACCACGTGGTAATGCACCTGGATCTCGTTGTCCAGCACGGCGCTTCGGATGTCATCGCCGTACAGGCTGATGAATCGGCCGCAGGCCGGGCACAGTGCGTCGTTGAAGACGTCGATGGTCACCGGCGCCACCCGGCTGCCGACGGAGATGCCGTCGGCGAGCAGTTGGACGGCCGGATCGTCGGTGTCCGGCTCGGAGGTGCCCGAACCGGAGGCATCGGAGGAGCCGGCGGACCCGTCGTCGGACCGGGTCAGCAGGACGATGCCGGCCACCAGCGCGATGATCACCACGACGGCGACCGCGCCGATGATGGCGAGCGTCCGCCCGCTCGTCGACCGCGTGGGCGGCGGTGGATATCCCGGAAAGCCCTGCGGCGCATAGCCCGGATAGCCCGGATGACCCTGGGGCGCGAAGCCCTGCGGGGCGAAGTACTGCGTCGGGGGTTGCGGAGCCGGCGACCAGTACTGCTGCGGCGCAACCTGCTCGGGCGGCGGCGCCAGCGCGTCCAGCTGCGGCCGCAGCGCCGGATCGAGGTCGGGGCGGTTGCGCAACCCGGCGGCCACCGCAGTCACCTCGTCGCGGACGGCGGGGTACTGCCCGTCCTCATCCGACGCCGCCCGCAGCCGGGCGAGCAGTTGCTGCTGATCGTGCGCGGGCAGCACCGGCGCTGCGACGAATTCGCGCAACGAGTACAGGTAGGCGAACGGCCACGGCGGCGGCGGAGCCTGGGTGTTCGGCCACGGGCCGGTCTGCTGAGCCATCGCCTGCACCGTCGGACCCAGGGCGCCGTCACCGAACTCGAGGATCGTGACGGTCGGCCCGAGATCAGGCCGGTCGACCTGGCCGGACCGCACGGCCAGCACGGGTCTGCCGAGGGCGCCGGCATGCTGGAGCAGCGCCGTCGCGGGTCTGGCCGCCGCCAGGTTGTTCGTCCAGACGGTGAGGAACACGTCGGCGTCGCGGACCCCGTCGATGCAACGCCGCCACCACTGCTCGGCGCCGCTGATGTCGCCGTCGAACCAGACGCTGTGGCCGGCGCGGGACAGTTCGCGGCTGACCTGCTCGGCGAGAGCGCGGTCGGCCGGCGCGCAACTGACGAAGACCCTCATGACCACCTCCGTGCGTTGGACCTGCGCGCCGGTTCAGCATGCCATGATGGCCGCTGTGGGCGGGCGAGCGAAGGGTATCGGGAGCATGCCGCGCGGCGGGCCGGACGCGTCGTGCCTCGACCGGCTGCTGCAGACCGACCGCCTCGAGTACCTGGACCGCGACGACGTCGACGACCGGACCAAGCGCAGCGTGATCCGGGCGCTGGACCGCACCGGGGAGTTCTTCGGCAACCACCAGAGGTTCGCGGGCATCGCCCTGGCCCAACTCGCCGATGTTCCGGACCCGAAGGTGCTCGAACTCGGCGCCGGACACGGCGGCCTGTCGCGCGAGATCCTGCAACAGCATCCGACCGCGCAACTCACCGTCACCGACGTCGACCCGGACTCGGTCGCCGCCATCGCCGCGGGCGACCTCGGCGCCGACCCGCGGGTGACCGTCCGCGAGATGGACGCCACCGCGATCGACGCGCCGGACCGCGCGTTCGACCTCGCCGTGTTCGTGCTGTCCTTCCACCACCTGCCGCCGGTGGCGGCCGCGCGGGTGCTCGCCGAGGGCACCAGGGCCGCCGACGCGCTGCTCGTCATCGACCTGCCGCGACCGCCCGCCCCGCTGCACCTGCTGCGGCTGGCGACCATGCTGCCGCTGGCGCCGTTCGTGCCGTTCGTCCACGACGGGGTGATCAGCTCGTTGCGCACCTACAGTCCGTCGGCGCTGCGCGCGCTGGCCGCGCACGCGGACCCGGCCATCGAACTCGACCTGCGCAGCGGCCTGCTGAGCCCGCAGGTGGTGGTGGCGCGCCGCACCGCCTGAGCGCGATCCAGGTAGAACTACGGTGTCGGACACCTCCTCCGCCACGCGACGATGAGCGGTGTGCAGAGCCTCTACGCACTCAAGCCGTGGTACACTCGGCGACTGTATCGCTTCGTGGAACACGCTGTGGTGCATCGTATCTCGCCCGATGTCTACACGGCCGCGGGCGTCGGCGCCGCGGCGTGCGCGGCGGTGGCCGTCGCGAACGGGTGCTGGCTGGCCGCGCTGGCGTTCCTCGCGGTGCGGCTGGCGGGCGCGAACCTGGATGGGGCGGTCGCCCGCGCCCGCGGTATCGGCACGCCGTGGGGCTTCGTCGTCAACGAACTCGGCGACCGCGCCTCCGATGTGCTGATGTTCGCCGGCCTCGCGGTGTGGGCGGGTGAGCACGGCACACCCGTCGCATGGGTGCTGACGGCCGCGCTCGCGGCGACCCAGCCCACCTTCGCCGCCCTGGCGGGCGCGGGCG
>NZ_JAUMSQ010000257.1:0-6235 GCF_030519285.1 Mycolicibacterium arseniciresistens | reverse complement strand
CACACCCGTCGCATGGGTGCTGACGGCCGCGCTCGCGGCGACCCAGCCCACCTTCGCCGCCCTGGCGGGCGCGGGCGCCGGTGCCACCCGGCGCAACGGCGGCCCCTTCGGCAAGACCGAGCGCTGCCTCGCCGTGGTCGTCGCCACCGCACTGCCGCACGCCATCCCGCACATCTGCGTCCTCATCGTCGCCGGGTCGGTGCTCACGGCGAGCGGGCGGCTGCGGGCGGCCCGCCGGGAACTGGCGGCCTGATGGCGCTCGCGATCCGCATCGCCTGCCTGCTGCGCCACCGGCTGTGGCGAACCGCCTGCCGGCTGTCGGGCGGCCTGACGGTGGTGGGTCGCTGGCGCCGTCCCGGCGGCTGCGTGGTGGTGGCCAACCACGGCTCGCACGCCGACACCGCCGCCCTGATGGCGGCCCTGCCCGCGTCGGCGCAGCCGGTGTTCGCTGCGGCGTCCGACTACTGGTTCGACGATCCGGTGCGGCGGGTGCTGATCACCGCCCTGGCCGGGGGGCTGCCGGTGCGCCGCACCACCGGCAGCACCTACTCCGAGCTGCTCGCGGCCGCGCGGCCCGCGCTCGCCAGGGGCCGCACCGTCGTCGTCTACCCCGAGGGCACCCGCAGCCGGGACGGGTCGGTCGGCGAGTTCCGTTCTGGCGCCATCCATCTCGCCAGGGACTGCGGGGTGCCCCTGGTGCCCGTCGCGCTGCTGGGCACCCGCGACGTGCTGCCCAAGGAAGGCGGATTCCACCGCACTGCGATGCAGGTGCGCATCGGCGAACCGGTCGACCCCGGCTCCGTCGACGCCGCCGCCCTGCGCGCACTGGTGGTCGCGGCCCGCGCCCGCGACTTCTGATCGTCACGCGCGCAACCCTTGTCGGGCCTTCCGCCGTCGGGTCTCATAGCGCAGCGTGAGCGTCACCGACACGCCGTCCGCCGAGGCGCCGGCCCCCGACCCGGCCACCGCGCGCACCGCACTGCTGGCCAGCCTGGTGGGGACGACCATCGAGTGGTACGACTTCTTCCTCTACGCGACCGCCGCCAGCCTGATCTTCAACCAGGCGTTCTTCCCGGATCAGAGTTCACTGGTCGGCACGCTGCTGTCGTTCGCGACGTTCGCGGTCGGCTTCGTGGTCCGGCCGATCGGCGGTGTCGTGTTCGGCCACATCGGCGACCGGATCGGCCGCAAACGCACCCTGGCGCTGACGATGGTGCTGATGGGCGGCGCCACCGCGCTGATGGGGCTGCTGCCCACCGCCGCGCAGATCGGCGTGCTGGCGCCGATCCTGCTGCTGCTCCTGCGCATCGTCCAGGGCTTCGCCCTCGGCGGCGAATGGGCAGGCGCCGTGCTGCTCGCCGTCGAGCACAGCGCGCCGCGGCGGCGCGGCTTCTCGGGCAGTGTGCCGCAGGTCGGTCTCGCACTCGGCCTCGCGTTGGGCACCGGGGTGTTCGCGCTGCTGCAGATCGCGCTGCCCGAGGACGCGTTCGAGTCCTACGGCTGGCGCATCGCCTTCCTCGTCAGCATCGTGCTGGTGATCTTCGGGATCGTGGTGCGGTTGAAGGCCGCCGAGACGCCGGCCTTCGAGAAGGTCCGCGCCGACGGCGACCGCTCCGCGGTGCCCGTCAAGGAGGTCTTCCGGCCACCGTCGCTGCGCCCGACGGTTCTCGGGCTGCTCAGCCGGTGGGGCGAGGGCGCCGCATTCAACACCTGGGGCGTGTTCGCCATCTCCTATGCCACCGGCACGCTGCACCTGGAGAAGGTTCCGGTGCTGTTCGCCGTGACCGCGTCGGCGCTGCTGATGGCGGCGCTGCTGCCGGTGTCCGGCCTGCTGGCCGACCGCTACGGCCCCCGGCTGGTCTATGCGAGCGGCATCGCGGCCTACGCGGTCGCGGTGTTCCCGGCGTTCGCACTCTTCGGCACCGGCACGGTCACCGCGTTCACGGTCGCGCTGCTGATCGTGTTCGGTGTGATCCACGCGTGGTTCTACGGCGCCCAGGGCACGCTCTACGCGTCGCTGTTCCCCGCCCGGATCCGCTACACCGGGCTGTCGACGGTCTACCAGCTGTCCGGCGTGTACGCCTCCGGGCTGACGCCGCTGATCCTCACCGCGCTGATCGCCGCGGCGGGCGGCACACCGTGGCTGGCGTGCGCCTACCTGGTGACCACGGCGGTGATCAGCGTCGTCGCGACGCTGCTGCTGAAGCCGACGCCGCTGAGCGAGCTGTAGCGGCGTCGATCAGACCGTCACCGATTCGCCGCGGCCGACTTCGACCACCCGCTCGGCCAGCCCGCGCTGCGCCATCGCCTTGTGGAAGTCCGACAGCGGCGAGGCGAAGACGCCGTAGTCGTTGAAGTGCACCGGGATCACCTTCGGCAGGTCGAGCAGTTCGGTAAGGCCCGCACCCTGCTCACCGTCCATGGTGACCGTCAGGCCGATGGGCAGGTGGCGGCCGAACGGCAGCCGGGTGCCGCCGAGGTGCAGCAGCCCGGCGTCGATCGACGGGTACCGGCGCGGTATCTCGCCGAGCTCCTCGACCAGCAGCGTGTCGCCGGAGACGTACAGCCGCCGCGTCGCGCCGCCGGCCCGGGAGAACTCCAGCATCGAGCCCATCACCGGCGGCAGGAACCGGTCGATCGGTGTCGGGGCGTGCCGCCCGGGCAGCGCGGTCACCACGACGGTGCTCTCGCCCTTGGTCAGGGTGTGCCGCTGCCAGGTGCGCAGTCCGGCGGCATGCGCGAAGCCGCGGTGGTGCAGCCGCTTCGCCGCGTGCGGGGTGGTCAACACGGGCAGCTTCTTGTCGAGCCGGGCCTGGGCGACGCGGTCCCAGTGGTCCCCGTGCATGTGTGAGAGCACCACCGCGTCCAGCGCCGGCAGCCGGTCGACGTCGAGTGCGGGATCGTGCAGCCGCTTGGACACCAGGCCGTAGCCCAGGTAGGCGCGCTGGCCGCGGTGCAGGAAGTTCGGGTCGGTCAGCAGGGTTATGCCGTCGGCCGTGATCAGCGTGGTCGCGTTGCCGAGGAAGGTCACGGTGATGTCCATGGCGCGCGGCTACCCGGCTCGCCATGGGTCAACCGCGTCGCGATCCGCGGTTTACCTACGCCGGCGTCACTAGCATCGGCGGTGTGGGCGAAGAACTGAAGCGGACCGAGTTCAGCCGCGAGCATCGCCGCGAGTACCGGCGCAAGGTCCAGCTCTGCCTCGACGTGTTCGAGACGATGCTCGCGCAGTCCAGCTTCGAGTTCGAGCGCCCACTGACCGGCATGGAAATCGAGTGCAACCTGGTCGACGGCGACTACCAGCCGGCGATGAGCAACACCGAGGTGCTCGCGTCCATCGCCGACCCGGCCTACCAGACCGAACTCGGCGCCTACAACATCGAATTCAACGTGCCGCCCCGGCCGCTGCCCGGGCGGGCGGGCCTCGACCTGGAGGCCGACGTCCGGGCCAGCCTCAACGCCGCCGAGGGCAAGGCCGCCTCGAGCGGCTCGCACATCGTGATGATCGGCATCCTGCCCACCCTGATGCCCGAGCATCTCTTCTCCGGGGACTGGATGAGCGAGTCGACGCGCTACCAGGCGCTCAACGACTCGATCTTCACCGCGCGCGGCGAGGACATCTCGATCGACATCACCGGGCCGGAACGGCTCAGCCTGCAGACCCCGAACATCGCGCCGGAGTCGGCGTGCACCAGCATGCAGCTGCACCTGCAGGTCTCCCCCGCCGACTTCGCCGACAACTGGAACGCCGCCCAGGTGCTGGCGGGCCCGCAGCTGGCCCTTGGCGCCAACTCGCCGTACTTCTTCGGCCACGAGCTGTGGGCCGAGACCCGCATCGAGCTGTTCACCCAGGCCACCGACACCCGGCCCGACGAGTTGAAGGCCCAGGGGGTGCGGCCCCGGGTGTGGTTCGGCGAGCGGTGGATCACGTCGATCTTCGATCTGTTCGAGGAGAACGTCCGGTACTTCCCGTCGCTGCTGCCCGACCTGTCCGACGAGGACCCGGTGGCCGAACTGGCTGCAGGCCGGACCCCGAAGCTCTCGGAGCTGCGGCTGCACAACGGCACCGTGTACCGGTGGAACCGGCCGGTGTACGACATCGTCGGGAGCGGCGCCGACGCCAAGCCGCATCTGCGCGTGGAGAACCGGGTGCTGCCCGCGGGGCCGACGGTGCTCGACATGATGGCCAATTCGGCCTTCTACTACGGCATGCTGCGCACGTTGTCCGAGGAGGACCGGCCGGTGTGGACGAAGATGAGCTTCGCCGCGGCGCACCACAACTTCTCCGAGGCCGCGCAGCACGGCATGGACGCGCGGCTGTACTGGCCGGGGCTGGGCGAGGTGACGCCCGACGAGCTGGTGCTGCGCCAGCTGCTGCCGATGGCCGAGGAGGGACTGCGCCGGTGGGGGGTGGCCGCGGAGGTGCGTGACCGCTACCTCGGCGTGGTCGAAGGGCGTGCCAAGACCGGCCGCAACGGCGCGGTGTGGCAGACCGAAACCGTGCGTGCGCTGCAGGAACGCGGTCTCGCCCGGCCTGCGGCGCTGGCCGAGATGCTGCGCCTGTACTGCCAGCGGATGCACAGCAACGAGCCTGTGCACACGTGGGACGGGCCCGACTAGGTTGGTTCGCATGTCTGCTGAAGTGATGGACTGGGACAACGCGTACCGGGGGCAGGGCGGATTCGAGGGCCCGCCGCCGTGGAACATCGGAGAACCGCAGCCCGAGCTGGCGGCGCTGCACCGGGCGGGCGCATTTCGCAGCGACGTGCTCGACGCCGGCTGCGGCCACGCCGAACTGTCCCTGACCCTGGCGGCCGACGGTTACACGGTGGTCGGCATCGACCTGAGCCCCACCGCGATTGCCGCGGCGAATCAGGCCGCCCAGCTGCGCGGTCTGGCCACCGCTAGCTTCGCCCAGGCCGACATCACGGCGTTCAAGGGCTACGACGGCCGGTTCAACACCGTGGTCGACAGCACCCTGTTCCACTCCCTGCCCGTCGACGGCCGCGACGGCTATCTGCGTTCGGTGCACCGCGCCGCCGCGCCGGGCGCGCGCTTCTACGTGCTGGTGTTCGCCGAGAGCGCGTTCCCGGCCGAGGCCGAGATGAAGCCGAACGCGGTCGACGAGGACGAACTGCGGGCGGCGGTGTCGGCGCACTGGGAGGTCGACGACGTGCGGCCGGCGTTCATCCACGCCAACCCGTTCCTGGGCCCCGACGCGCCCGACATGTCGGCCCACGACACCGACGACAAGGGCCGCATCAAACTCCCCGCGTACCTGCTCACGGCCCACAAGTGCTAGCAGGCCTGCTTCGTCGCGTCGGCGAGTGCGGCGGCGAACAGCGCCAGGTCGTCGTCGACGGTGTCGACGTGGGGTGAGAGCCGCAGCACCGGCGCGGTCATCTCGAAGGGCGCCCGCGCCGCGCCGGCGAAGGTGGTCACCATGCCGCGGTTCGCGATCAGCCAGGAACGCACCCGCTCGGGGTCGGCGCCGTCGAGCGGTTCCAGCGTGGTGATCGCGCTCGGTTCGTCGGCGGGTTCGACCACCCGCCAGCCCGGCACGCCGGCCAGTGCGGCACGGGTGAGTCGGCCGACCGCGGCCAGTTCCTGCCGAATCTGCGGCGGGTCGAGCGCCAGGTGCTCGCCGACCGCGACCGCGAAACCGACGCGGGCGGCGGCGTTGGACTCGCCCTGCCCGAGCTTGTCGATCACACTCATCGGCAGCCCCCACTCGGCGGGTGGCAGCCGCGGCCGCAGCCGTTGCGCGAAGTCCGGCCGCAGCGCCAGCACCCCGACCCCGCGCGGGCCGGCCAGCCATTTGCGCGACGACGAGTAGATCGCATCGGGCGCGACCGCGCAGTCGAGATGGCCCAGCGCCTGCGCGGCGTCGACCACCAGGGGAATGCCCAGCGCGCGGCACACCTCGGTCATCGCGGTCAGCGGCTGGGCGAGCCCGCGGTGGCTGCCCAACGGCGTCAGGTGCACCAGGGCGGGCGGATCGTCGGCCAGCGCGCGTTCGGCGGCGTCGACGTCGAGCCGGCCTGCGCCGTCGGCGGGCAGTGCGCGCACCTGGAAGTCGTTGCCCGCCATGATCGCCAGGTTCGGGCCGTACTCGCCGGGCAGGCAGGCCACCGTGCGCGGACCGGTCCAGCTGCCCAGCAGCAGGTCGAGCCCGATGTTCGACCCGGAGGTGAACACGACGTGCGAGGCGTCCAGCCCGGTCAGCGCCGCGACG
>NZ_JAUMSQ010000256.1:0-3283 GCF_030519285.1 Mycolicibacterium arseniciresistens | reverse complement strand
CGACCACGTTCGTCCCGGCGCCGCCGATCCAGGCGCCGCCGCCCGTGCAGTTGCCGCCCGTCGAGGCGCCGCAGGCCGAGCAGCCGCCGGTGCAGGAGCCGGTCGAGTTGCCGCAGCCGCGACTCAGTGGTGGTGGGGCGCAGGATCAGGGGCCCGCGAGGATTCCGCCGGTGGTCCAGATGCCCGAGTTGGTGCTGCCCGAGGTGGCCACGCCAAAGGGCGCGGGAGAGTGACCGGTCGGGTCAGCGGTATCCGTCGGACTCCGACGTGGCCTCGTTGAGCGAGGCGTCGGCGTAGCCGCGGCAGTAATCCCACGTCACGTAGGCATCGGGTTCCGGGTCGTAGGCAGGCTCGTGCGGCCGCACCGTTCCGTCGACCAGCAGCTGTAACAGGTTGGCGCGCAACATGTCCCAGTCGTGGTAGTGGTCCTGCTGGCATTCGTCGCAGCACACCACGAGGCCGCGGATGCCCTTGTGGGCCAGGAGTGCTTCATAGACCGCCAGATCGGCGAGATCGGCTTCCACCGCGGTGCGTTCCTGCGGGTCCAGCGGCTGACCCGGTTCGAGCGCATCGAGCGCAGCCGACGGATCGCACGGATCGTCGGCGAACGGGTCAGGCGGCAAACCCGGCGGCAAGTGGTCTCGCACGCGTCCAGAGTACGCAGCCCCACTGTGATCGCGCCAGCGGTTGCCCCGGCGCGGCGACCCGGGGATGGAATCGCGAGTTGCGACTGCTGAGCCGATAGGATTGAGTATCACGCTTCGCCCCGATGGAGGCAGTAAGGAGTCGAGGCCCATGTCGATCGCTGAAAGCAGCGTTCCCCTCGCCGTACCGGTCCCCACCGGCGGTGACGATCCGACCAAGGTCGCGATGCTCGGGCTCACGTTCGACGACGTCCTGCTGCTGCCCGCCGCCTCCGACGTGGTGCCGGCGATGGCCGACACCTCGAGCAGACTGACCAAGCGCATCCGGCTGCGGGTGCCGCTCGTCAGCTCGGCGATGGACACCGTGACCGAGTCCAGGATGGCCATCGCGATGGCACGCGCCGGCGGGATGGGCGTGCTGCACCGCAACCTGCCCGCAGCCGAACAGGCCGGCCAGGTCGAGACGGTGAAACGCTCCGAGGCGGGCATGGTGACCGACCCGGTGACCTGCTCGCCGGGCAACACGCTGGCCGAGGTCGACGCCATGTGCGCGCGGTTCCGCATCTCGGGGCTGCCGGTGGTGGACGACAACGGGCAGCTCGTCGGCATCATCACCAACCGCGACATGCGCTTCGAGGTCGACCAGAGCAAGCCGGTGTCGGAGGTGATGACCAAGGCGCCGCTGATCACCGCGCAGGAGGGGGTGTCGGCCGAGGCCGCGCTCGGGCTGCTGCGCCGGCACAAGATCGAGAAGCTGCCGATCGTCGACAACCACGGCAAGCTCACCGGCCTGATCACCGTCAAGGACTTCGTCAAGACCGAGCAGTTCCCGCTTGCCACCAAGGACTCCGACGGCCGGCTGCTGGTCGGGGCGGCGGTAGGGGTCGGGGACGACGCCTGGACCAGGGCGATGACGCTGGCCGACGCGGGCGTCGACGTCCTGATCGTCGACACCGCACACGCACACAACCGCGGCGTGCTGGACATGGTGAACCGGGTGAAGATGGCCGTCGGCGACCGCGTCGACGTGATCGGCGGCAATGTCGCCACCCGGGCGGCGGCAGCGGCGCTGGTGCAGGCCGGGGCCGACGCGGTGAAGGTGGGCGTCGGGCCGGGCTCCATCTGCACCACCCGGGTGGTCGCCGGTGTCGGCGCGCCGCAGATCACCGCGATCCTCGAGGCCGTCGCCGCCTGCGCGCCGTCCGGCGTGCCGGTGATCGCCGACGGCGGGCTGCAGTACTCCGGCGACATCGCCAAGGCGCTGGCCGCGGGCGCGTCGACGGCGATGCTCGGTTCGCTGCTGGCCGGTACCGCCGAGGCGCCCGGCGACCTGATCTTCGTCAACGGCAAGCAGTACAAGAGCTACCGCGGCATGGGGTCGCTCGGCGCGATGCAGACCCGCGGCACCCGCAAGAGCTACTCCAAGGACCGCTACTTCCAGGACGACGCCCTGAGCGAGGACAAGCTGGTGCCCGAGGGCATCGAGGGTCGCGTGCCGTTCCGCGGACCGCTGTCGACGGTGATCCATCAGCTCACCGGCGGCCTGCGGGCGGCCATGGGGTACACCGGGTCGGCCACCATCGAGCACCTGCAGCAGGCGCAGTTCGTCCAGATCACCGCCGCGGGGCTCAAGGAGAGCCATCCGCACGACATCCAGATGACCGTCGAGGCGCCGAACTACTACGCCCGCGGGGTCTGACGCGCATGCGCGACATGGTCGAGATCGGCATGGGCCGCACCGCCCGCCGTACCTATGAGCTCGGCGACATCAACATCGTGCCGTCCCGGCGCACCCGGTCGTCCAAGGACGTGTCGACCGCATGGCAGCTGGACGCCTACCGGTTCGACATGCCGGTGCTGTCGCACCCCACCGATGCGCTCGCGTCCACCGACTTCGCCATCGAGCTGGGCCGGCTCGGCGGCCTCGGCGTACTCAACGGCGAGGGACTGATCGGCAGGCACGCCGACGTCGAGGAGAAGATCGCCCAGGTGCTCGAGGCCGCCGAGAAGGAGCCCGAGCCGTCGGCCGCCATCCGGCTGCTGCAGCAGCTGCACGCCGCGCCACTGGACCCCGAGTTGCTGGGCGCCGCGGTGGCGCGGATCCGCGAAGCGGGCCTGACGACGGCCGTACGGGTCAGCCCGCAGAACGCCAGGGCGCTGGCACCGTCGCTGATCGCGGCCGGGCTGGACCTGCTGGTGATCCAGGGCACCATCGTGTCGGCCGAACGCGTGGCGTCCGACGGCGAGCCGCTGAACCTGAAGACCTTCATCTCCGAACTCGACGTCCCGGTCGTGGCGGGCGGGGTGCTCGACCACCGCACGGCGCTGCACCTGATGCGCACCGGCGCTGCCGGCGTCATCGTGGGGTACGGCTCCACCAGCGGCGTCACGACCAGCGACGAGGTGCTCGGCATCAGCGTGCCGATGGCCACCGCGATCGCCGACGCGGCCGCCGCCCGCCGCGAGTACCTCGACGAGACCGGCGGCCGCTACGTGCACGTGCTGGCCGACGGCGACATCCACACCTCCGGCGACCTGGCCAAGGCCATCGCTTGCGGTGCCGACGCGGTGGTGCTGGGCACCCCGCTGGCCACGGCGGCCGAGGCGCTGGGCGGCGGCTGGTTCTGGCCGGCCGCGGC
>NZ_JAUMSQ010000255.1:0-9970 GCF_030519285.1 Mycolicibacterium arseniciresistens | reverse complement strand
GCGACATCCACACCTCCGGCGACCTGGCCAAGGCCATCGCTTGCGGTGCCGACGCGGTGGTGCTGGGCACCCCGCTGGCCACGGCGGCCGAGGCGCTGGGCGGCGGCTGGTTCTGGCCGGCCGCGGCCGCCCACCCGTCGTTGCCGCGCGGCGCACTGCTGCAGGTCGCGGTGGGGGAGCGGCCGTCGCTGCGGCAGGTGCTGGACGGCCCGTCCGACGATCCGTTCGGTTCATTGAACCTGGTGGGCGGGCTGCGCCGGGCGATGGCCAAGGCCGGATACTGCGACCTCAAGGAATTCCAGAAGGTCGGTCTGGCCGTCGGCTCCTGACCCGCGCCGGCGCAAGTGTGACGCCTTTACAACTTAGGTCCACCTGTCTAGAAAAGTTACCCAGCGGTAACTCATACTGGTGTGATGCAGCCTGACTATGACGTCCTGATCATCGGCTCGGGATTCGGCGGCAGCGTGAGCGCGCTGCGACTCACCGAGAAGGGCTACCGCGTCGGCGTCCTGGAGGCCGGCCGCCGCTTCGCCGACAAAGAGTTCGCCAAGACCTCCTGGAATCTGCGCAAGTTCCTGTGGGCGCCGAAGTTCGGGTGCTTCGGCATCCAGCGCATCCATCTACTGCGCAACGTGCTGATCCTGGCCGGTGCGGGCGTCGGCGGCGGCTCGCTCAACTACGCGAACACGCTGTACGTGCCGCGCGAGCCGTTCTTCAAGGACCCGCAGTGGAAGCACATCACCGACTGGCGCGACGAGCTGCTGCCGCACTACGAGCAGGCTCAGCGCATGCTCGGCGTCGTCACCAACCCCACGTTCACCGACGCCGACCGCATCATGAAAGAGGTCGCCGAGGACATGGGCGTCGGGGACACCTTCGTGCCCACCCCGGTCGGGGTGTTCTTCGGCCCCGACGGCGAGAAAACGCCCGGCAAGACCGTCCCCGATCCGTACTTCGGTGGCGCCGGCCCGGCGCGGACCGGGTGCATCGAGTGCGGCCAGTGCATGACCGGCTGCCGCTTCGGCGCCAAGAACACCCTGCTGAAGAACTACCTGGGCCTGGCGGAGTCGGCGGGGACGCAGATCCATCCGATGACCACCGTGACCAGCCTCCAGCAGCGGCCCGACGGGCTCTGGGAGGTCAAGACCGCGCACACCGGCCGGCTGCTGCGCCGGAAGCGCCGCACGTTCACCGCCACCCACGTCATCGTCGCCGCGGGCACCTACGGGACCCAGAAGCTGCTGTTCAAGATGCGCGACACCGGCAAGCTGCCGAAGCTGTCGAACCGGCTCGGCCTGCTCACCCGCACCAACTCCGAGTCGATCGTCGGTGCGGGCCGGCTCGAGGTCCGCGACGATCTCGACCTCACCCACGGTGTGGCCATCACGTCGTCGATCCACCCGACGGACGACACCCACGTCGAACCCTGCCGCTACGGCAAGGGGTCCAACGCGATGGGCCTGCTGCAGACCCTGATGACCGACGGCGCAGGCCCGCAGGGCACCGACGTGCCGCGCTGGAAGCAGCTGTTCCAGAATGCCGGCGCCGACCCGAAGGGCACGCTGCGGCTGCTCAACCCGCGGCGCTGGAGCGAGCGCACCATGATCGCGCTGGTCATGCAGAACCTCGACAATTCGATCACCACCTTCACCAGGAAGACCAAGCTCGGCTTCCGCATGCTCGACAGCAAGCAGGGCCACGGCGAGCCGAACCCCAGCTGGATCCCGGTGGGCAACGAGGTGACCCGGCGCATCGCCAAGAAGATCGACGGCGTGGCCGGCGGCACCTGGGGTGAGTTGTTCAACATCCCGCTGACGGCGCACTTCCTTGGCGGCGCGGTGATCGGTGACAGCCCCGAGCACGGGGTCATCGACCCGTACCACCGGGTGTACAACTACCCGACGCTGTACGTGGTCGACGGTGCGGCCATCTCCGCCAACCTCGGCGTGAACCCGTCGCTGAGCATCACCGCCCAGGCGGAGCGCGCGGCGTCGCTGTGGCCGAACAAGGGCGCCGAGGATCTGCGGCCCGCGCAGGGTGAGGGCTACCGCCGGCTGGACCCCATCGAGCCCGAGCATCCGGTGGTGCCTGCCGGAGCGCCCGCCGCGCTGGACTGGAACGCCAGCGCCGAGGACGTCAACCGGCGTGACCCCACCACCGCGGAGGCACGCGGCGCCTGATCCGCAGCGCGGTCACACCTCGCCGGTGAGCCGGCGCCGCAGCGGTTCTCGGCCCGGCGGCTGCGGAGGCGCGGGCAACAGCGGCTTGCGCCGCCGCACCGCGACGGTGGTCGGCTCCGCGGTGGAGACCTGGAGTTCCTCACCGGCGTGCCGGATCGTCAACTCGCCGTCGGGCCCGTCGCGCAGCGTGTAGGTCACCTCGTCGTGCTCGGCGTTCACCGTCAACCGGAAACCCCTCCAGCACAGGCGGAATCGCAACCGGGAGAAGGCGTCGGGCAGATGCGGGTCCAGCGACAGCACACCCTCGTCGTCGCGCAACCCGCCGAACCCGGCGACCAGCGCGGTCCACGCCCCGGCCAGCGACGCCATGTGCAGCCCGTCGCGGGTGTTGTGGTGCAGGTCGCGCAGGTCGATCAGCGCCGCCTCGAAGGTGTAGTCGTGCGCCAGTTCCAGGTGCCCCACCTCCGCGCACATCACCGCCTGGGTGCACGCCGACAGCGAGGAGTCGCGGGTGGTGCGCCGCTCGTAGTAGTCGACGTTGCGGGCCTTCTGCTCGTCGGTGAACGCGTGGCTCTGCCACTGCATCGCCAGCACCAGGTCGGCCTGCTTGATCACCTGCGCCGGATAGAGCCGCACGTAGGGCTCGTTGAGCAGCAGCGGGTAGGAGGTGTTGTCGGTGAACTCCCACTCGGCCAGCGTGGTGAAGCCCTCGCACTGCTGGTGCACGCCGAGTTCCTCGTCATACGGGATGTGCGCCGAAGCGGCCGCTTCGCGCCAGGCCGCGGTCTCCTCGGTGGTCACCCCCATCTCGCGGGCCGCCTCGGGTCGCCGGGTGCACGCGTCGGCGGCCACCCGGAGATTGTGCGCGGCCATCAAATTGGTGAACACGTTGTCGCGCACCACGGCCGTGTACTCGTCCGGGCCGGTGACGCCGTCAAGATGCCACACGCCGTGCCGGTCGTGGTGGCCGATCGATATCCACAGCCGGGCGGTGTCGACCAGTACGGCCAGTCCGCACTCCTCCTCGAGGGAGTCGTCACCGGTGACCGTGCGGTACCGGTCGAACGCCATCGCGATGTCGGCGTTGACATGCCACGCCGCGGTCCCCGCCGGCCAATAGGCCGAACACTCCTCGCCGCGGATGGTGCGCCACGGGAACGCGGCGCCCTCGAGGTCGAGTTGGGCGGCGCGCTCCCTGGCCAGGTCGAGGGTCGACGCCCGCCAGCGCAGCGCGTCGGCCGCCGCGTTCGGTTTCGTGTAGGTCAGCACCGGCAGCACGAAGCCCTCGGTGTCCCAGAAGGCGTGGCCGTCATATCCGGTGCCGGTCAACCCCTTTCCGGGGATGGCGCGTCGTTCGGCGCGGGCACTGGCCTGCAGCACGTGGAACAGCCCGAACCGCACCGCCTGCTGGATGTCCGGGTCGCCCTCCACCTCGACGTCCGCGCAGTCCCAGTACTCGTCGAGGTATTCGCGCTGGGCGTCGAGCAGCCCCTGCCACCCGACGTAGCGTGCGCCGGTCAGCGCCGCGGCGACCTGGTCGCGCAGCGCGGGCCGCGAGCGCAGGCTGGACCAGCCGTAAGCCAGGTATTTGACGATCCGCAGCTGCTGGCCGGGTCGCAGCCCGCAGATCACCGTGGTGCGCGCCAGGTCGTCGCGGGAATCGGTGTGCACCTCGACCCGGCCGGGCACGTCGACCTCGTGGTCCATGGCCGCCGCCATCATCAGCGCGCTGCCGCGGGTGCGGTGCACCAGCACCGCCGACGTGTCGGTGTTCTCGTGTGTGATTGCCTCGAGCGGCGTCTTGAGCGCCGCCGCCACCCGCGGATCGTCCGATGTCTCCGGCTGGTCCTCGTTGGCCACCAGCTCGGATTGCACTGTGACGCGGACGAATTCGTCCATGGCCTCGACAACGTACTCGATGGCCGCGACACCGCGCTGCACCAGCGACACCAGCCGCGTGGACCGCACCTTGACCTGCCTGCCCGCCGGCGAGCGCCAGTGGGCGCACCGCGTCAGCGTGCCTGCGCGCAGGTCGAGGACGCGCTCGTGGTCGATCAGCTCGCCGTATCGGACGTCGAACGGCTCGTCGTCGACCAGCAGCCGCATGATCTTGCCGTTGGTGACGTCGACGACGGTCTGCCCGGCCTCCGGATAGCCGTAGCCGGCTTCGGCGTAGGGCAGTGGCCGGATCTCGTAGAACGAGTTGAGGTAGGTGCCGGGCATTCCGTGCGGTTCGCCCTCGTCGAGGTTGCCGCGTAATCCGATGTGGCCGTTGGACAATGCGAACAACGACTCCGACTCGTCGAGCAGGTCGAAGTCCAATTCGGTCTCCCGGACCTGCCACGGCTCGACGGGGAAGGCGTCGTGGGAGATCACGACTCGTCCAGCAGTTCGGCGAGGTCGGTGACGACGATGTCGGCGCCGTTGCGGCGCAACTCCTCGGCCTGCCCCACCCGGTCGACGCCCACCACGTAGCCGAAATAGCCGGCCCGGCCCGCGGCGACCCCGGAGAGCGCGTCCTCGAACACGGCCGCCGCGGGTGGCGCCACGCCGAACAACTGCGCCGCGCGCAGGAAGGAGTCGGGTGCCGGCTTGCCC
Source organism: Mycolicibacterium arseniciresistens (assembly GCF_030519285.1). NCBI lineage: Bacteria > Bacillati > Actinomycetota > Actinomycetes > Mycobacteriales > Mycobacteriaceae > Mycobacterium > Mycolicibacterium arseniciresistens. The sequence continues at coordinate 5,192 of NZ_JAUMSQ010000255.1, read as the reverse complement.
GGAATGTTCTCCTCGCGCAACGTGACCCCGTCGACGCGGTGCTCGACGAACCGCGCCAGGCCGGTCACCTCCAGCACGTCGCGGGTGTTGGCGCTCGACGACACCACCCCGACACCGAGGCCGGCGGCGGCGACCGCCTCGAGATAGCGGCGGGAGCCGTCGAACACCTCGATGCCGTCGGTGCGCAGGGTGTGCTGGAACAGGTCGTTCTTGCGGTTGCCCAGCCCCGCGACGGTCTCGGCGTCCGGCGGGTCGTCGGCGTCGCCGTCGGGCAGCTCGATGCCGCGGCTGGACAGGAACGAGCGGACGCCGTCGTCGCGGCGCTTGCCGTCGACGTACTCCAGGTAGTCGTCGTCGACGTCGAACGGCACGAACTGCTCACCCGCCTTGTCGGCCCGCTGCCGCAGGAAGTCGTCGAACATCGTCTGCCAGGCCTTCTTGTGCACGCTCGCCGTGTCGGTGAGGACACCGTCGAGGTCGAACAGGCAGGTGCGTACTTCGTCGGGCAGACCAAGCACTGGCCACCTCGCTTCCGTCGGGTCGTCGAACGCGCAGTACCTCTTCAATGCCCACTTTCGTCGAGCGGCATACGTCGGACGTGGGCGGTGACGCTGTCGGTGGGATGAAAGCCCTGCGTGTGTCCGGTTTCTACGTTTGCCCTGCCGGCCGCGGGGTAGCTTCGTCAGGGAGCGTCGGGCGAGAAGGGCATGTCGATGAGGCTGCTGAGGCGGATGCGCATGGCGGTGCCCGTCGCGGCCGTGCTGCCCGCGCTGCTGCTGTCGGCCCCGGCGAGCGCGACACCCAGTGACGGGGAGTTCCTCGAACAACTGAGCCGGGACGGTGTCATCTTCACCGACTTCAGGGCGATGCTCGAGTACGCCCACGGCATCTGCGCGTCGCTCGACCGGGGGGTGTCGCACGTCGCCGTCGTCGACAAGGTCATGGTCGACCAACCGCAACTCGACCGGGACCGGGCGGTGGTGCTGACGGTCAGCGCCTACCTGGCGTACTGCCCGTGGCACGCGCTGCCGGGTTCGGGTTCGGGGTCGGCATCCGGTGTGGCGTTCGCCTAGCCCGGCCATCGGCTGACCGGCATACTTCGGGCGTGGACGAGGTGCGCTGGGATGCGCTGACCGACGTGTCGCTGGTGACGACGACCGACGGGCCGGACGCCGAAGACGTGTTCCTGGTGTGCCATCACAGCGACGGCCCGGACACGGTGCTCGGCCTCGACGAGGTCGGCGGCGTGCTGGCCCGGATGCAGGCGCTGCCCGGCTTCGACAACGACGCGTTCATCAGCGCCATGGGTGCGGGCAAGGACGGCGTCGCCGTGTTGTGGCGCCGCTGAATCGGCGTCACCGGTCGGGTCGCCACCGCCCGTGACGACCCGGGCAGCTGATTCCCCACCCCCCACTAGACTGGGCCGGTGAATTCTCCCGCCGATCCCTCGGGCCCGCGGCCCGTTCTGGTGGTCGACTTCGGCGCGCAGTACGCCCAGCTCATCGCCCGTCGCGTGCGTGAGGCGCGGGTGTACTCCGAGGTCGTACCCCACACCGCCAGCGTCGAAGACATCAAGGCCCGCGACCCGCAGGCGATCGTGCTGTCCGGCGGTCCGGCCAGCGTGTACGCCGACGGGGCGCCGCAACTGGACCCGGCGCTGTTCGACCTGGACGTCCCGGTGTTCGGGATCTGCTACGGGTTCCAGGCCATGGCGCAGGCGCTCGGCGGCACCGTCGCGCGCACCGGGACCAGCGAGTACGGTCGCACCGAACTGAAAGTCGCTGGCGGCGAACTTCATTCGGATCTGCCCGCCACCCAGCCGGTGTGGATGAGTCACGGCGACGCGGTCACCGCCGCGCCCGAGGGTTTCGACGTCGTCGCCACCAGCACCGGCGCCCCGGTCGCCGCATTCGAGAACCGCGCCCGCCGGCTGGCCGGTGTGCAGTACCACCCCGAGGTGCTGCACTCGCCGCACGGCCAGCAGGTGCTCAGCCGCTTCCTGCACGACTTCGCCGGGATCGGCGCCAAGTGGACGCCTGCCAACATCGCCGACGCGCTGGTCGAGCAGGTGCGCGCGCAGATCGGCGACGGCCGGGCGATCTGCGGCCTGTCCGGCGGGGTGGACTCCGCCGTGGCGGCCGCGCTCGTCCAGCGCGCCATCGGCGACCGGCTCACCTGTGTGTTCGTCGACCACGGGCTGCTGCGGTCCGGTGAGCGGGCCCAGGTCCAGCGTGACTTCGTCGCCGCCACCGGTGCCAACCTGGTCACCGTCGACGTCGCCGACCGGTTCCTGCAGGCGCTGTCCGGGGTGACCAATCCCGAGGGCAAGCGCAAGATCATCGGTCGCGAGTTCATCCGCGCATTCGAGGGCGCGGTGCGTGGGTTGGTGGAGGACAAGGCCGGGGACGTCGACTTCCTGGTGCAGGGCACGCTGTATCCCGACGTCGTCGAGTCCGGCGGCGGGTCGGGCACCGCGAACATCAAGAGTCACCACAACGTCGGCGGCCTGCCCGACGACCTGAAGTTCCGGCTGGTCGAGCCGCTGCGGCTGCTGTTCAAGGACGAGGTGCGCGCGGTCGGCCGCGAGCTCGGGCTGCCCGAGGACATCGTCGCCCGCCAGCCGTTCCCCGGACCGGGGCTTGGCATCCGCATCGTCGGCGAGGTGACCGCCGCCCGGCTCGACACCTTGCGCAGTGCCGACGCGATCGCCAGGGAGGAGCTCACCGCCGCCGGTCTGGACAACCAGATCTGGCAGTGCCCGGTGGTGCTGCTCGCCGACGTCCGGTCGGTGGGCGTGCAGGGCGACGGCCGCACCTACGGCCACCCCATCGTGCTGCGCCCGGTCTCCAGCGAGGACGCGATGACCGCCGACTGGACCCGGGTGCCCTACGAGGTGCTCGAGCGCATCTCCACGCGCATCACCAACGAGGTGACCGCCGTCAACCGCGTCGTGCTCGACGTCACGAGCAAGCCGCCGGGCACCATCGAGTGGGAGTAACGCTCAGCGCGGCGTCACCGGCACGACGGCCTCGTTGCGGCGGCGGAAGGGCAGCGTGAACGGGGGGTCGTAGAACCAGGCCACGGGCTCGCCCTCGGCCCGGTAGCCGCTCCCCGAGAGTGCCTCGAGCAGTTCCGCGCCCTTGCGCGCGACGACAGCGGGGCTGCGGTCGCCGCTGTACCGCAGCACCGCGACGGTCTCCGCGGGCACCGTCACCAGGCGCACCGCGGCACTGTCGGGTTCGGGCAGCGTCTCGAGGCTGTACTTCGACGGCATGAAGAACCGGATCGTCGAGCCGCCGCCGGTGCCCGACTGGGCGACCGGGGCGGTCATCGAGATCTGCTCACCGCCGGCCCCCGACTGGGCGACCGGCGCGGTCATCGCGATCGAGGTCTCGCTGTGATTGCCGCCGAAGATGTAGCGGGCCAGCCGGCGGAACCCGATGCTGCGCGCGGCGTCGTCGTCGGCCGCGACGAGCGTCTCGGCCGCGACCCGGGGACCGTAGACCCGGATCTCCACATCGCCGATCCGGTCGGTGACCCGGTGGTGGGGTTCCTCGGTGCCGAACCGCAGGCCCACGATCGATCCGGCCGATTCGGCGATCTGGACGGGGAGCTTCACCAGCGTGTTCAAGGACGTCATGGGGGTGATTCGGTGCTGTCGGCGCGGCGGATCGCCCGCCGGCGGAAACGGTTGACGAGGGGGTCGGCCGCTTGACGGTGTCAGAGGCGAGGTGTTTACTCGAAGCATCGAACATGCATTCGAACAACGGGTGAATCGGATGGTGCTGGAGGTGCTGCTGTGACAGCGGCGACGAGTCTGGATTTGCGCCGCCTCAACCATACTGAACAGGTAGAACACCTGCGCAGGCAGATGGCGGCGGTCGGCGGGAAAGTCGGTTCCGGGCGTCGCGGCGCGGCCCCGTCGGCCGACCTGCTGCCCGAGTCGGAATCTTTGCTGCCGCTGCCCGAATCGCTGGCGGGACTGCTGCCCACCTCGTTGCCGCGCGGCACGGTGGCGGTGGCGACGGGCGCCCGGTCGCTGTCGCTGAGCATGGTGGCGGCGGTGACGGCCGCGGGCGGACACGCGGCCATCGTGGGCCAGCCCGACGTGGGCCTGCTGGCCGCCGTGGAGATGGGGGCGGACCTGAGCCGGCTGGCCGTCATCCCGGACCCGGGGGCCGACCCGGTCGAGGTGGCCGCGGTGCTGATGGACGGCATGGATCTGGTGGTGCTCGGGCTGGGCGGCCGTTCGGTGACCGCGGGCCGGGCCAGGGCGGTGGTGGCCCGCGCGCGGCAGAAGGGCTGCACCCTGCTGGTCACCGACGGCGAGTGGCAGGGGGCGTCCGCGCGGCTGGAGGCCCGGGTGTGCGGCTACGAGGTGAGCGGAGCGGGCCGGTCCGGCAGGCCGGTGCCCGGCTGTGGGCGCATCAGCCGGGTGCGATTGGCCATGCGGGCGTGCGGGCGGTCCGTCGGGGCCCTACGCGCGGTGGGGGAGTGAGACGCCGTGCCCTCCCGGGTGCTGGCCGTCTGGTGCATGGACTGGCCCGCGGTCGCCGCCACGGCCGCAGCCGGGCTGGTCCCGACGGCACCGGTGGCGGTCACGCTGGCCAACCGGGTGATCGCGTGTTCGGCGTCGGCCAGGGCGAGCGGGGTGCGACGCGGGCTGCGCCGCCGTGAGTCGCAGGCCCGCTGTCCGCAACTCCACGTGGCGCCCGCCGATCCGGCACGCGACGCCCGGCATTTCGAGAACGTGACGGTCGCCGTGGACGACCTGGTGCCCCGGTCGGAGGTGCTGCGGCCGGGCCTGCTGGTGCTCTCGGTCCGTGGGGCGGCCCGCTACTTCGGCTCCGAACAGGCCGCCGCCGAACGACTTGTCGATGCGGTGGCCGCGGCGGGCGCCGAGTGCCAGGTGGGTATCGCCGACCAACTGGCCACGGCAGTCTTCGCCGCCCGTGCCGGCCGGATCGTCGAACCCGGCGGCGATGCCGGCTTCCTGTCGGCGCTGTCCATCCGGCAGCTGGCCACCGAACCGAGCCTGGCCGCGCCCGGACGCGACGAGCTGGCTGACCTGTTGTGGCGCATGGGCATTCGTACCGTCGGCCAGTTCGCGGAACTGTCCCGCAGCGATGTGGCGTCCCGGTTCGGCGCCGACGCCGTGGCCGCGCACCGGTTCGCCCGCGGCGAACCGGCCC
>NZ_JAUMSQ010000254.1:0-13322 GCF_030519285.1 Mycolicibacterium arseniciresistens | reverse complement strand
GGCGCGGCTGCCGCCGCCGGAGCCTCGCCGGCGGGTGCGGCCGGGGCGTCGTCGATCTCGGGCTCGGGCTCGGGATCGGTGTCGTTGGCGAACAGCACCGCGGCGTCGCGCTCGGAGTTGAGCACCTCGACCGTGCTGTGGGAGTACTCGGGCAGCTTCAGCGTGTTGGTCGCCAGGCCCGCCACGGTCGGCGCGGACTTCACGCCGAGCTCGACGAACCGCTCGACGCCGAGGCCGCCCGCGGCCTCCTCGATGAACAGCAGGTCCTGGGTCTCGATCCACCGCACCGGGCTGGCGAACTGCCAGGCCAGCAGCTCGATCACGACCTTGCGGCACAGCTCGCGCGGCTTCTCGTTGCGCCAGGTGTCGTAGTCGGCGAGGATCTCGTCGAGCGGCTCGGCGGGCACCAGATCGCGGATCTCCTGGATGAAGTCGCGGTCCAGCGTGAACGGCCTGGGCACCAGGTTGGGGATGTACTTGCCGATCAGCAGGTCGGGATCGGCGTCGCGCGGCATGACGCGCTCCAGCGAGCGGCGGAAATCGGCCACGCCGACCCGCAGCACCGACGAGTGGAACGGCACGTCGATACCCGGCACGAGGATGAAGGACCGTTTGCCGCCGCTGATCTCGCGGCGCCGTTCGACCTCTTCCTCGAGCACCTCGAGGCCACGCACAGTGCCGGCGATGGCGTACTGCGATCCACGCAGGTTGTAGTTCACGATCTGCAGGAATTCCCCGGTGCGCGCGGCGATCTCGTCGACGAACGCCGTGACGTCGGCGTCGGGCAGGTCGATCTGCGACGGCCGGATGGCGGCCAGCCGGTAGTTGGACCGGCCCTGCTCGTCGCGCGGCACGATGTCGTGCATCTTGCTGCCGCGGTGGAACACCACCTCGAGCAGCGCCTCCAGTTCGTAGACACCGGAGACGCACGCCAGCGCGGTGTACTCGCCGACGGAGTGCCCGCAGGCGATGGCGCCCTCGACGAACGCGCCCTGCTCACGCATCTCGGCCACCTGGGCGGCCGCCACCGTCGCCATCGCGACCTGGGTGAACTGCGTCAGGTAGAGCACACCCTCGGGATGCTGGTAGTGCACTCCTGAGGCGATGAGGCTGGTCGGGTTGTCGCGCACCACGTGCAGCACCGAGAAGCCGAGGGTCTCGCGGGTGAACTTGTCCGCGGAGTCCCACACCTTGCGGGCCGCCTTGGACCGGGCACGGACCTCCATGCCCATGCCCTTGTGCTGGATGCCCTGGCCGGGGAAGGCGTAGACGGTCTTCGGCGCGGCCAGCCGCGCGGTCGCCGACATCACCAGGTTGTTGTCGACCTTGGCGGTGACCTCGAGAACCTCTGCGCCGACGTCGATTCCGACGCGGTCGACGCGGAACTCGATCTCGTCGCCGGGCAGCACCATGCCGAGGAACCGGGCGGTCCAGCCGATGAGGCGGGCCGGCGGGACGGCCTTGCCGTCGGTCGCGGTGACGACGTGCTGGGCGGCCGCCGACAGCCACATCCCGTGCACGATGGGCGATTCCAGCCCAGCGAGCAGCGCGGCGGCGCGGTCGGTATGAATCGGGTTGTGGTCGCCGGAGACGACCGCGAACGGCCGCATGTCGACCGGGGCGCCGACGCTGACGTCGCGACGGCGGCGACGCGGCGTGTCGGTGGCGTTGCCGGAGACGGCTCCGCCTGCCCGGACCGGGTCGGTCAGTTCGGCCGCACCGGTGCGGCCGCGGATGGCGAACCGCTCCTCGAGCGTGGCCACCACGGTGCCGTCGGCGGTGGTCACCGTGACGGCGACCGGTACGACGCGGCCCACCTCGGTGTCGGTGGCCACCGAAGCCGTTGCGGTGACGGTCAATTCGGCCACCTCGGTGGGCAGCGGCGCCTCCAGCCGGGCGGCGTGGTCGAGGTGCACCAGGCTCAGCAGGCCCTCGACGACCGGGAATCCGGAGTCGGTGGCCGCGGAACCGACGGCGGCGAACACGGCGGGCCAGCAGCGGCCGACGAGGGCGTCGGGCACCACCGTCAGGGTGGGCGCCAGCGGGGCGCCGAACGTGGCGGTCACACCGGTGTGGTCGGCCACCTGCTCGGGATCCCAGCCCACGGTGACCGTCGCCGAGCCTCCGGAGACCGGCGGCAGGGCGTCGGGGCCGTCGACGCCCGCGGCGATGGCGAGCACCGCACGCATGGCGGTGGCGGCGTCCTCGGTGGACACCAGCGGCGCTCCGCCGCTGCGGACGACATCGGTGAGGGTGAAGCGGATCTCGATCCAGGTGCCCGAGAGCGGCACGCTGAGGACGACGTGCTGGTCGTCGGCGACGGTGATGCGCGCACCGGTGGACGCGTGGGTCGCGACCGTCTGGCCTTCACGCACCTGCCAGTCCCGCGGCTCGGCGATGCGGTGCACCGGGTTGGTCGCGGTGCGGCCGGCCCACAGCACGTCGGGCGCGTCGAGCAGCGCGGCGAGCGGACCGGTGACGTCGGCACGGCCCTGACGGCGTGACAGCACCGGCGCCGGGTCGCCGTTGCGGGCGAGCGCCTGGTCCACAGCGGCCTGCTCGAAGCGGTCGAGCAGCTCGCCGACGGGCTCGTCGACCCGGGTGATTCCGGCGACGGCGGCGGTGCCGGGGATGATGCACACCTGGTCGGCGGAGTAGCGGGCGTCGTGGGCCTGCCACAGCGAGTCGCTGCGCCACCAGCGGCGGACGTCCTTATCGATCACCGGCACGAAGTTCACCGGCTTGCCGAGCGTCTTGCAGAGCTGGACGAAGAACGGCACGTCGGCCGGGTGCAGCTGCACCGTCGCGGCGTCCGGGTAACGCTTCACGAGTGCGGCGATCGCCGCCTCGGGCTCCTCGAGCAGCCGGCCTTCGGGGAACAGCGTGGGGATCTCGCCGGAGTCGACGGCGTGCAGCCGGGCCTCGGCGCGCTGCAGCATCTGCTCGAAGCGGTCCCGCCAGGTGATGTCCAGCCACGGCGAGCCCGGGGTCCGCGAGTCGGCGTTGCTGCTGCCGTCCCCGATGGCGAGCTCGACGTAGCGCTGCAGCCACTGCAGGTAGGTCATCTCGCCGACGTCGCCGAAGTAGGGCTTCGCCGTCACGGCCATCGCCGCGATGATCTCGTCGCGCCGGTCGGCGACGGCGTCGGCGTCGCCGGCCACCTCGTCGAGCAGGCGTCCGCAGCGTGAGGCGGCGTTGTCGATCTCGTGGATGTCGGCGCCGAGCTGGCTGCGGCCGGAGGCCATGCCGCCCTGCGCCTTTCCGGCGCCCACCCATGTCTCGGTGCCACGGGTCTCGACGAGCATCTGCTTGACCTGTGGGCTGGTGGTGGCCTCGAGGGTGGCCATCGCCGCGGTGCCGACGAGGATGCCGTCGACGGGCATGGCCGGGAAGCCGAAGGACTCCGACCAGCGCCCGGACAGATACTCGGCGGCCTGCTCGGGCGTGCCGATGCCGCCGCCGACGCAGATGGTGATGTTGGATCGCGACCGCAGCTCCGAGTAGGTCGCCAGCAGCAGGTCGTCGAGGTCTTCCCAGGAGTGGTGGCCCCCGGCGCGGCCGCCCTCGATGTGCACGATCACCGGCTTGGTGGGCACCTCGGCGGCGATGCGGATGACCGAGCGGATCTGCTCGACGGTGCCGGGCTTGAACACGACGTGGCCGATGCCGATGGAGTTGAGCTCGTCGATCAGGTCGACGGCCTCCTCGAGCTCCGGGATGCCCGCGGTGACGACGAGGCCGTCGATCGGCGCACCCGCCTGGCGCGCCTTCTGCACCAGGCGCTTGCCACCGACCTGCAGCTTCCACAGGTACGGGTCGAGGAACAGCGAGTTGAACTGCACGGAGCGGCCCGGTTCGAGCAGCCCGGTGAGTTCGGCGATGCGGTCGTTGAAGATCGGCTCGGTGACCTGGCCACCGCCGGCCAGCTCAGCCCAGTGGCCGGCATTGGCTGCGGCGGCGACGATCTTGGCGTCCACGGTGGTGGGGGTCATGCCCGCGAGCAGGATCGGGGAGCGGCCGGTCAGCCGGGTGAACTTCGTCGACAGCTTGACCGACCCGTCCGGCAGCCGCACGGTCGTCGGCGCGTAGCTCGACCACGGCCGGGCCACCTCGGGCACCGCGCCGACGGTGAACAGGTTGCGCTGCCCACCGCGGGTGGCGGCGGGGACGATGCCGATGCCCAGTCCGCGGATGACCGGGGCGGTCAGCCGGGTCAGGATGTCGCCGGGTCCGAGGTCGAGGATCCAGCGGGCGCCTGCCTCGTGCAGGTCGGTGATCTCGTCGACCCAGTCGACCTGGGTGACGAGGATCGCCTCGGTCATGGCGCGGGCGAGGTCAACGTCGATCCCGACGGCCTCGGCCCACCGGCCGACGATGTCGACGCCGTCCGACAGCCGCGGCGTGTGGAAGCCGACCTCGACCTGCACGGGGTCGAAGGACGGTGCGAACACGGCGCCGCCGCGGACCTTGTTCTTGCGGTCGGCCTCTTCCTTCTCCGAGATCTGGGCGCAGTAAAGCTCGAAGCGGGAGAGCTGCTCGGGGGTGCCGGTGATGACGACCGAGCGCCTGCCGTTGCGGATGGACAGCACCGGCGGCAGCACGGTGCGCACGTCCTGGGCGAATTCCTCGATGAGTTCGTAGATGCGCTCGGGATCGGCGTTGGTGACCGACACCATCGGCGGCCGGTCGCCGAGGACGGTGATGCCACGCCGGCGGGCGACGAGCGTGCCTGCCGCACCGATCAGCTGAGCCAGCGCGAGCAGCTCGACATCCTTCGCGCCACGGGCGGCGAGCGCCTCCACGGCGAGCACGCCCTGCGAGTGCCCTGCGACGGCGACAGGCGGGGTGGCGTACAGATCCATGCCCTGACGGGCCAGCGCCCGCACCGCGGCGATCTGGGTGAGCAGCACGCCGGGCACGGAGACCGCGGCCGACGTCAGCTGCTTGGCGGTGGGCAGTGGCTCCTCGGAGGCCAGCGCGCGGACCCAGGCGAGCGGCTCGAAGCCGATCGGCCGGACGACGACGAGTTCCTTGGCGACGGGTTCGAGCAGCAGTTCGGCCTCGCCTGCGAGTGTCGCGAGTTCGCCCTCGATGCCTGCAGACGACACCAGCTCCTCGAGCGTGTCGAGCCATGCGCTGCCCTGGCCGCCGAAGGCCACCGCGTAGGGTTCGCCGGCGTTGAGGCGGTCGACGAGCGCGTGCGCGGATCTGGTGGCCTCGACATCGCCGCTGCGGTCGGTGGACATCCGGTCGTGCTCGTGAATCGTCACTCTTGCTATCTCCCTCGGCGCTGCCTGCGCGCTTGTCGTCTCGCTCGTCGAACTGGCGGTCGTGACCGACTGTGGTCGGCTCGCCGGCTGCGCTCCCCTGCGTCGGGCCGGCGGAAGATTCTGCGTCGAATCCGGGCTGGCGGCCGTCCGTGTCCGGGCGGTCCAACCCCACTAAGAGTGGCATAAGAAGAAGGGGTGCCTTCGGCCCGCAATTGGTTACTGGCGAGTTCTACGCCCGGGTAACCCACCGCCAGATAACGCGACGCCCTTCGCCGTGCGACAGCAAGCGGGACAAACGTCCTGCATGCAGGTGGTTACGGTCGAGTAGCTACAACTGCGCTGTTCAAAGCAGCATTGTTATGCAATCGTTATCTAAGAATTTCGGGCCGCCGGAGCGGCCGATCGAGTGTCGGATGGGTCGACACTCGGCGCGGAAGTGTCCACCCGCGTCTCGCGATGGCGCACAGGAGTTTGCTGGAAATATTACTAGTCAGTAAGGTTCCGGCCCCACTGACCGAATTGCGGCTCGAGAACGTGGTTGAGGTCGACGCCGACGCCGCCGACCTGACGCGTGTCGATCTCCACCCGGTGCAGAGGTGTCGCCGGGTGTGCGACCCGCCTGGGCGAACCCCAGTTGTGCTGCCAGCAGCAGGCGCCGGGGCCGTCCTGCAGTGCCCACTCGATGGTCTTCGAGTTCATGTAGACGCCGACACGCTGACGGCCGAGCACCGCCTCCCAGCCCCGCAGGAACGGCGCGACCTGCTGTTTGTACTCCAGCAACCACGCGCGCCGGGCCTGCGGTCGGCCACATACCGGATAGCTCCGAGCGCCCCGGAAGCGCGGAGGTCGCCCGCGCGGATCACTCCTGCCGCGTAGTCGAGCAGGATTGCTGTTCGGAGTGGCACAACCTGCGGAATCCCCTGCTCGATCCCACGGCGAGTGGCCTGCGGTACGGCGCGCCGGTTTCCTACCATGAACCATGCCCGTTGGTCGGGTCGGCGAGGATCCGACGTGAACCCCGCCGCTACCGGTGCCTTCGCCAGGGCCTTTCTCACGGTGCCCGTATCGACGCTGCTTCGCGCCGGCTTCGCGCTGACGGCGTGCGCGGCGCTGCTGGTCGCCTGCTCGGGATCGTCACCGGACGCCACCGACGGCCCGCGCGCGCCTGATCTGGAACCGTTGTCCGCCGTCGGCGACGGCGAGGGCGAACTCGACCTCATCGCCTGGGCCGGTTACGCCGAGGACGGCAGCAGCGACAGCGCGGTCGACTGGGTGACGCCGTTCGAGCAGCAGACCGGCTGCCGCACCACCGTCACGATCGGTCACACCTCCGACGAGATGGTCGACCTGATGCGAACCGGCCGCTACGACGGAGTGTCGGCCTCCGGCGACGCCACGCTGCGGCTGATCCACGCCGGGGACGTGGCGCCGGTCAACACCGCGCTGGTACCCCACTACGAGACCATCTCGCCGTTCCTCAAGGATCAACCGTGGAATTCGGTGGACGGCCGGATGTACGGCATCCCGCACGGCTGGGGCGCGAACCTGCTGATGTACAACATCGGCGTCGTGCGCGATGCGCCGAACTCCTGGGCGGCGGTGTTCGACGACGCGGCGGAGTACCGCGGCCGGGTGACCGCGTACGACTCCCCCATCTACATCGCCGACGCGGCGCTCTATCTGTCCAAGTCGCGGCCGGAACTCGGCATCGTCGATCCGTATTCGCTGACCGTCCCGCAACTCGACGCCGCTGCCGAGCTGCTCGAGGCGCAACGCGAGAACGTCGGGCTGTACTGGTCGGACTACACCACCGAGGTGCAGGCGTTCGAGTCGGGCGCCGCCGTGATCGGCACCACCTGGCAGGTGATCGCCAACACCATCGGCGCCAACAACCGGGTCCAGGTCAACACGGTGCTGCCCAAGGAGGGCTCGACCGGCTGGTCGGACACCTGGATGATCTCGTCGAAGGCCGCTCACCCCAACTGCATGTACAAGTGGATGGACTGGATCGCCTCACCCGAGGTCAACGCCCAGGCCGCCGAGCACTTCGGGGAGGCACCCGCGCAGTCCCTGGCCTGCGACCACACCACCGCATACGACTTCTGCGATCTCTACCACGCCACCGATGAGCAGTTCGCCGCGAAGATCCACTACTGGACCACGCCGCAGAAGGAATGTGTGGACGGCAGTGGCGACGACTGCACCACCTACGACCAGTGGGTGGAGCGGTGGCAGCGCATCAGACGCTGAACCGGCACGCCTTGCTCAGCCGTGCGGCGGCCACTGCCCGTCGAGGAGGGCGCCCGGCGCCGTGGACACCATCTGACGGTGGAGCACCGCGTCGAGGTGGCCGACCACGAGCCTGGTGGCCAGCTCCCGGTAGTCCCGGACGATCTGCCTGTACTCCGGAAGCTGGCCGGGGCCGGGCAGGTGCGCCGGTCCGAAGCGCGCCGTCAGGCATTCCTCCAGCGCGGTGACGACGGCGGCGGCCAGCACGTCGATGTCCTGTCGGGTCGATTCGACGATCCGCAGCAGCGCGCGGATGTAGAGCATCTGGTCCGCCGCGCGGGCGACGATCTCGCTGAGCACGGGGTCGGTGAGCGCGACGGCGCCGTCGACCCGCCGGGCCATGCCCAGCTCGATCAGCCGTCGTGCCTCGTCGGACCCCACACCGATGTCGAGCGGCGCGTCCTTCCGCGGGGAGGACGGAACCGGGGCGGCGGTGGACGCGTCGGTCCGCGGCGCAGGCACCGCACGCTGCAGTCCGAGGATGTCGGCGAGATCGGCGCCGTCGCGCATGCCGGCGAAGAACTCGGCGATGTGGGCTGAGTTGAAGCCCCGACGCAGGAGCTGGTTGATGGTGTCCAGCTGCGCGAGGTGGGAGTCGTCGTACAACGCCGAACGGCCCGACCGGCGAGGCGGGTCGAGCAGGCCGCGCTCCCGGTAGGCACGGATGTTGCGGGCACTCACCCCCGACTGTTCGGCGAGTTCCTCGAGCCGATATTCGCTCAACGCGTCGCACCTTCGTGCCGGCCATGCGGCAGGCGGTAGCCGGCATCGCGGTTCGTCATGCCGACACTGTACCCGCGACACCGGTGCTGAGCGAAGCCACGTGCGGTTAATTGAAACCTCGATCTTGAAGCCGATTTCTGTCGTTAATCTGCACATTTGTCAAAATCAGTGCCGATTACTGCGCATCGACGTGCAGTTTCAGCCAACTCTCTAGGCCGACGAGCGATTCACCGTGAGTGACGTCACCGGACCGGGATTGGATTCCCCGGCCGGCGGTGGCCACCATGGAAGGCGGATATCGAGAATCGGCTCGACCGAGAGCCACGACGAAGGGTTTGGTGTGCGCCCCTGGATCGTGTGGGCCACCGGACTCCTGGCCTACATCGTCGCGGTGCTGGACCGCACCACTCTCGGCGTCTCCGGACTCGACGCCGCGGACCGGTTCACCGTGAGCCCGGGCGTGCTGTCCACGTTCGTCGTGCTGCAGGTGGTCGTCTACGCAGGCGCCCAGGTGCCTGCCGGCGTGCTGCTGGACCGGTACGGCTCCAAGGTGCTGATCCTCTGCGGCGCGGCGCTGATGGCGTCCGGTCAACTGGTGCTGGCATTCTGCGAGTCCCTGCCGTCGGCGATCGCCGCCAGGGCGGTTCTCGGCCTCGGGGACGCGCTGACGTTCATCTCGGTGCTGCGCCTGGTGCCGCACTGGTTCGCACCGCGGCAGGTCCCCCTGGTCACCCAGCTCACCGGCATCTGCGGCCAGCTCGGGCAGGTGCTCTCGGCGGTGCCGTTCCTGGCCGTGCTCACCGGCGCGGGCTGGACGACGGCCTACACCTCGGTCGCCGCACTCGGTGTGCTGTCGATGGTGCTCACGCTGCTCGTCGTCAAGGACACTCCGTCGGGACGCGCCGGGCCGGCGAAGACCGCCACCCTGAGCGAGCTGGTGGGCAGCGTCAAGACGGTGTGGCTCAGGCCGGGCACCCGGCTCGGCTTCTTCACCCACATGGGCACGCAGTTCTCGGTGACGGTTTTCGCGCTGATGTGGGGGGTGCCGTACCTGACGGTGGCGCAGGGCCTGTCGGCCGGCATGGCCGGGACGCTGCTGAGCCTGTCGGTGGTCGCGGCGATCTCTGCGGGCGTGGTCATCGGCATCTTCACCGGCCGCCACCCGCATCGCCGATCCCGCCTGGTGCTCGCCATCATCGGCAGCAACGCGCTGGCCTGGACGGTGGTGCTCGCGTTGCCCGGCCCGGCTCCGTTGTGGCTGCTGATACTGCTGGTCGTGGTCATCTCGGTCGGCGGACCGGGCTCGATGGTCGGCTTCGACTTCGCGCGGACCTTCAATCCGAGCGCCACGCTGGGCACCGCACAGGGCATGGTCAACATGGGCGGGTTCATCGCGTCGCTGCTCGTGATGCAGGCGATGGGGATCATTCTCGACGCCACCGGCGGCTACTCGTTCGAATCGTTCCGGTGGGCGTGGACGGCGCAGTACGTGATCTGGGCGCTGGCCACCACCGGCATCCTCATCACGCGCAGCAAGACCCGGCGCAGGATGCGCCTGGAACAGGAACGGATGCTGCTCGAGAGTTTCGAGGCGGATCCCGCTCCGGACCGGTGATCAGCGGTTGCGCGCGGACTCCCGCCGGTTGGCCTTCTTGATCGCCGACACCAGTTCGTCCTTGCTCATCGTCGACCGGCCGGAGATGTCGAGGCGTCGCGCGATCTCGACGAGATGCTTCTTCGACGCGTTGGCGTCGACGCCTTCCGCAGTCTCACCCTTGGCGTTCGGCCCGCCGCTGCGGGCGCGCTCATCCGACGGCCCCTTGGCCGCCTTGGCCTCCCAGTGGTCGCCGACCTTCTCGTAACTGTGCTTCAGTGCGCTGTAGGCCACCCGGTGGGCGCGCTCGCCCTCGCCGTACTCCTCGGCCGCCGAGTCGTGCGCCTTCGCAAAGGTGCGCTGCGCCTTGGCTTCCGACTTCTTCAGCGTGCTGGGCAGTTCACTCTTCTTGGCCTGTCCGCCCTTACCCGTCTTCGGCATGGTGACTCCTTTCGCCGTGTCCGGGTGGACTAGCCCGTCGGCGACGGGGCCAAACCGGTTGTCATGCCTCGCCGGCCGTCCTTGCCGCCGCAGGCACGCGCCGGTGCCCGGTGACCTCGTAGCCGACCACCACGACCACAGGCGCCAGCGTCACCGCCAGCAGGCACACCGCCATCGGCACGTCGGTCATCGCCAGCCACACCGCCACGGCCAGCACCGCGACTGCGCCCGCGACGAGGGCGCCGTGGAACAGGTCCCACGTTCGTGCCACCAGCCCGTAGATGGCGTACAGGCCGACCAGGTAGATGGCGACGGGCACCGCGACGGTGGCCACCGTCGGCGCGGCGCCGAGTTCCGAGTGATGCTCGATGTAGTACGCGGCGGCGTGCAGGCCCGCGCCGGTGGCGACGATGGCGCCGAACACCGGGATGTGCAGGTAACCGAACCAGAACGACGTGCCGCGGTCGGCGTGCAGCAGATCGGCGTGCGGCACCAGGAAGTACACCCACCACATGCCGAAGGTCAGCCCGGTGCCGGCGACCGCGACGAGCACCGCGTCGGTGGACCAGCCTTGGATCTCGACGGCTGCCGAGATCGACGCGACGGTGCCCACCACCCCCTCGCCGAGCGCGATGATCGCCAGCAGGCCGTAGCGCTCGACGATGTGGTGGACGTGCCACGGGGTTCCGCCCATCCGCCGCTCGGCGATGAACGGGCCGGACAGCTCCACGGCGATCAGCACCACGGTGCACACGAAGAACACCGCAACCGAGGTCTGTACGAAGATCTGTGCGGCCCAACCGATCTGGGCCACAGTCACGGCTGCCGCGTACGTCAGGGAGGCCTGACGCCGCGCGGGATCCTGGGAGGCCGCGCGCAACCACTGCCCCACCAGCGCGATCCTCATCACGATGTATCCGGCGACCAGGACCGCGTTGTCCACGTGACCGCCGTGCTCGATCGAGGCGAACATCTGCGGAAGGCCGAGGGCCAGGATGATGACGCCGACCATCTGCAGCATCGTCATCAGCCGGTAGATCCAGTCATCGGTGTCGAACGCCGAGGCGAACCAGCTGAAGTTGATCCACGCCCAGCAGATCGCGAACGTCGCGAACGCGAAGCCGGTCAGGCCCGCGGCGACGTGGTCCTCGGCGAGCAGGTGGGCGAACTGGGACGCGGCGATCCCGAACGCCACCACGAACGTGAGGTCGAACAGCAACTCCAGCGGGGTGGCCGCCCGGTTCTCCTGATGCGGGTCACGACCGACCATCCGGCGCAGCCGGTGCGCCGGTGTCGCAGTCCCGGCCACTGGCTCGGCGTCGCTCACGTGCCTGTCCTTTCTGTCGCCCGCGCCGCACACGCAGGTAGTCCACTACGCATGCCGCCGCCGGCCCGCCTTCATACGCTGATCTCGACAGCAACGACCCGGGAGCCGGCGAATGATGAGTGCACTTGTCGTGATGTGCGTATCGGTCGCCACTGCACTGGCCGCACTGGGACTCTACGAGTTGCAGATGCGGTTGGAGCGCTGGGACCACGACCGGCACGCGGAGGACTGACGGCGCGAACCGCCTCACGCGGCAGTCGCAGGATCACTCCACGGCGAACGTCACACCGGGTCGAAGGACGAGATCAGCCACTTCCCGTCGATCTTGGTCAGGCCGACCTTCACGCTGCTGGCGGCGTACGCGCCGTCCGGGTTCTCCTTGCTCACCGTCGTCTGGTTGACGAAGATCAGCGCCACCGCCTTCTCGGGATGCATCTCCGCGAGCGCGCTCTGCGCCACCGACGCGCTGGTCTTGACCTGCTTCTGCTTCGCGGCAGGGGTGACGATCGTCTGGGTGAACTGGGTGTAGTAGTCCAGGAACTCACCGGTGAGGTGCGTCTTGGCGGCCGCGAAGTCCTGTTCGAGCGTCTCCGGCGAATAGGACAGCAGGGCGACCGTTCCGGAGGTCGCGGCATCCAGCGCGACCTGGGCGGCGGCGGCATCCGTCTGCTGCTGCGGGCGGTACTGGAAGACGTACAGCCACGTCGCGAGCACAGCCGACAGGATCAGCGCGGCGGCGACACCGATCACGCCGATCCGCGCACGCATTCCGCGCCTGGCCTTTCCGCGGCCGCGGCCCGACAGCTCGAGATGTTCCTCGAGCCGGTCGGCTTCGGTGGCGCCGCTCTCGGGCTCCGTCGCCGTCGTCTCCTCGTCGGCGATCACGGCGTCTTCGGAGTCGGTGTGTTCCCGGCTCTCCGGATCGTCGACCACGGCGGCCTCGTCGGTGTCGGTCTGGTCTTTGGTCACGGTACGAACTCGACTCTCGACATCTTCACCTGGTCGCCGTCGCGCTCCAGGTCGACCGACAACCGCCATCCACGCGGGTCCTTGTTGGCACCGGCCGCATTGGTGACGCGCGACGTCGCCGACACGATCACGTTCGCAGTGTCGTCGGTCATGGTCGTGACGGCCGCGGAGTTCACGGTGACCTCCGTGATCACCTTGGAGTCCTGCGCCACCTGGGCGAAGGTCTCCGCCTGCTGCTGGAAGTCCTCGCGGAACTTGCCGGTGGAGTTGTCGATGATGCGCTGCACACCCTCTTCGGCCTTGTTGAAGTCCAGTGACATCAGGGTGACGACGGCCTGGCGGCCCGCTGCGGTGTACTCGGCGGCGAGCTGCGCGTCGCGATCGGCCTGCCGGTGCTCGCGGATCATGTAACCGCTGGCCGCCAGCAGCGCAAACGTGCAGAGCACGGCGAGGAACAGCGCGACGCCCTTCCAGGTCGGCAGCGGCACTCCCACATGGAGCCGCCGGCGCGAACGCGTCTCGGCAGCCTCCTCCGCGGGAGCGTCGATGTCGACCGGCTCGTCGTCGGCGGCGGTGTCGTCGTCGGCCGCGGCGGCGTCGTTCGCCGCAACGGTCCCGGCCGCGGGCGTCTCGCCCTCGTCGGGGACGGAGACGATCTCGTCGTCGTCGTCGTCGGCTGCGGCGGGTTCGATGGCGGGCTCGACGGCGG
>NZ_JAUMSQ010000253.1:0-4368 GCF_030519285.1 Mycolicibacterium arseniciresistens | reverse complement strand
GCGCCGGCGTCGAGCACGCGGCCGATCGGAGCGGGGTCGGTGGCGGGCACCCGGACCGCGGTGGCGACCGGTACGTGCTCGAGCCGGCGCAGCAGCAGCGCGACGTCGGCGTCGTCGAGATAGCCGTGCTGGGTGTCGAATCCGACGTAGTCGTATCCGGCGGCGGCGAACTCCTCGGGTCCGATAAGCGTCGGGCCGACGACCCAGCCACCCCAGAGCGTCGGCCGGTCGGCCAGGGCCCGCCGGAACGCGTTCATCCGGCGATCGCGATCTTGACGCGTCCGGGTGTGGGCCGGCAGGCGAGCTCGAACGCCTCTGCGACGGCGTCGACACCGAAGGTGTGCGTGAGGTAGCGGGGCAGCAGGCCGGGGTGCTCGGCGGCGAACCGGCCTGCCCGCTCGAGCACCCGGCGGCGGTTTTGTGTCACACCGGATTTCAGCGTCAGATTGTTGCGGAGCATCGCCCGCATGTTGATCGGGTAGCTGTCGTCGTCGGGCACTCCGAAGTAGAAGACGGTGCCGGCGAACGCCGCGGCTTCGACCGCATGGTTGAGGGTGGCCACCTGGTGGCCGACGGCCTCGATGACGATGTCGGGCCGGTCGGCGGGAGCGAGGTGGCCTACCCACCTGTCGCTCGTGGCGCGCACGGCGGTGTCGACGCCGAAATGCGGGGCCAGCGCGGCGCGGTCGACGGGGTCGACGCCGATCACCTCTGCGGCGCCCGCAGCCTTGGCGACGTAGGAGAACAGCAGCCCGATGGAGCCCTGGCCGATGACCGCCACCCGCCGCCCGGCCAGTGCGGGCAGCTGCTCGACGGCGTACAGCACGCAGGCCAGTGGTTGCAGCCCGACGGCCTGCGCCGGGCTCAACGCCTGGTCGAAGGGCGCCAGCCCGTCGCCGTCTGCGACCACCAGCTGCTGCAGGCCGTCGAACCCGGATGCCCACCCCACCACCCGGTCACCGTCGCGGTGGCGGGGATGGCGGCTGGCGATCACCTCGCCGGCGATCTCGTGGATCGGGAAGCCGTCCATCTCCGCGGCGTGGGCCCCGGTGTCGCCGGGCAGTCGGCCGCGGGTGCCGCGAAACCCGGGCAGGTCGCTGCCGCAGATGCCGGCGGCCAGGAACCGCAGCAGCACCTGTCCGTCGGCCAGGCCCGCCGCGGAGGGCTCGGGCCGGTCGGTGCGTTCGAAGGTGAACGGCGCGACGAGCCGGTAGGACCACATCGTCACACCTCCACCGGCAGGCTGTTCCAGCCCCACTGGAAGCTCGACGGCGGCCGATACGCCCGCGCGGCGTCGATGTGGAAGTCGGGCACCCGGCGCAACCATTCCTGCACCAGGATGGTGACCTCGAGCCGGGCCAGGTGCACGCCGAGGCAGAAGTGTTGTCCGCGGCCGAATGCCAGCAGCCGTTCGACCCGGCGGTCCCACACGAACTCCTCGGCGTCGGGGTACTCGCGTTCGTCGAACTTCGCCGAGGCGAGCAGGGTGATGACCCGCTGGCCGGGCTCGATGGTGGTGCCGTGCAGGGTGAACGGCTTGCGCAGGGTGCGCGCGAACCACTGCGCCGGGGCGCAGTACCGGATCATCTCCTCGCGCGCCGTCGGCACGTTGGCGTCGGGATCGGCGCGCACGGCCGCCATCTGCTCCGGTCGCGAGCCGAGTTCCCACAACCCGTGCGCGACGATCTTGGGGACGGTCTCCGTGCCTCCGATGAAGACGCCGAGCATCTGCACCGCCGCCTCCATGTCGGTGAACTGCGACCCGTCGGGCAGGGTGTGGCCGAGCAGGCTGTCGACGATAGGAACCTCCTCCCCGAGGCCCGCCCGCCGCCGCTGCACCACCGGCGCGAGATACTCCAGGTAGCCCGGCCGGGCGTTGGCCACCTCGACACCGCTGCCCGGCTGCGCAAGGCTGCCTGCGTTCACGGTGCCCAGTACATCGGAGGCCAGCTCGACGGGCAGCCCGAGCACGTCGCACACCACCGACGCGGCGACCATGCCGCCGTAGTCCTGGGTGAGGTCGAACCGGCCGCGCGGCAGCAGTTCGTCGAGACGCTCGTTCGCCAGTTGCCGGATCCTGTCGGCGAACCGGGGCACCGAGCGCGGCCGGAACGGCGCCGAGGTGCACCGCCTGACGGTGTCGTAGACCGGGGTGTCGAAGTTGGCGTGGAACGGCATCGGGTGCAGCGGTGGGTCGGCCACCGGCCCGCTGTTGCTCTGCGCCAGCACCGCCGCGGCGGGCAGCGTGCCCTCCGAGGCGACGAACGTGCCGTCGTTGACGCCCAGCACATCCCAGATGTCGGCGAATCGCGAGACCGCATAGGTGTCCAGGTCCGCCACGTAGTACAGCGGATGTTCGTCGCGCAGCACCCGGTAGTAAGGCGTCGGGTCCGCCATCACCGCCGGGTCGAACGGGTGGTACGAGAACCGTTTCTCCACAGGCGTTTCCATCGCGGTCATTGCAGCGGGGACGGCGGCAGGGCCTGCAGTATGGAATCCTCCCAGCCGTCGCGCAGTGCGGGCGCGACGCTCATCCAGGTGACGATCTCGGCGGGCGGGCTGTCTTTCCACGACGGGTAGTGCTCGGCGAAGCAGTCCCAGTCGCCGTCGAGCGCCCAGTAGTGGATGACCTCGTTGAACCGGAAGGTGGTGATGAACGAGCCCAGCCACCGCTTGCCGGTGCGTTCGGACCACGGCACGTAGAGCCGTTCGAGTTCGCGGATGTAGTCGTCCTGGCGGCCGGGCTTGGTCTGCATGATCTCCTGGATCACCAGGCCCGCGCCGAAGCCCGCCGAGGTGAGCTCGGTCAGCGTGCGGTTGCTGCGGCCTGCGTACATGATCCGGCCCTCGCCGTGGGCGCCTGCGCCGGCCAGGAACGCCGCCCACTCCGCGGCCTGCGCCTCATGGGTTCCGCCGCGCGACTGTGCCTTTCCGATGCGCGAGTAGTCGGCGAAGGCGTCGACCTCCCAGATGACGGTGACCTGTGGCCAGTGCCCGTTGTAGGGCGTCGTCTCCCACATCGCGAACAGCCGGGCCCCGAGCTCGGCCATCATCGGATGATAGGTGGCGCTGAAGGCCTCGGTGAAGCGATCGCTGCACATCGACCCCAGTGCGATGGTCTCGTGCAGATAGAGCAGTGTGTGGCTGTGGTACTTCTTCATGACCTGCCGCCGGTGGTCATCGCGAGCAGGTGCGGACGGTTGACAGTGGCACCCAGCGAGCGTGACACTTATGCCGTGATTTGTAAAGGTGCGCAGTGACACCGCTGGCATCCGGCTTCTGCTTCGGCGAGGGGCCGCGGTGGTTCGAGGGATTGCTGTGGTTCTCCGACATGCTCGGCGAAGCGGTCCACACCGTCGACATGGCGGGCTCGATGACCACACTGCCGGTTCCCGGGCACGCGCCGTCGGGTCTCGGCTTCCGGCCGGACGGGACGCTGCTCATCGCGTCCACCCAGCGGCGCGAGATCCTGGCCTACGACGGCGACACCGTGGTGACCGTGGCGACTCCGGCCGACCTGGCGCCTGCGGCGTTGGGCGACATGGTGATCGACGACGCGGGCCGGGCCTACATCGGGTCACAGGCGCGGTCGGGCGGGGTGATCCTGCGACTCGATCCCGACGACAGCGTCACGGTCGTCGCCGGCGATCTCGACTTCCCGAACGGCATGGTGATCACGCCGGACGGCGCCACCCTGATCGTCGCGGAGTCCACCGGTCGCCGCCTGACGGCGTTCCCACTGTCCGGGGACGGCACACTCGGAGAGCGACGCCCGTTCGCCGAGAACCTGGCCGGCCCGCCCGACGGGCTCGCGATCGACGCCGAAGGCGGGGTCTGGACGTCGATGACGCTGGCGCACGAGTTCGTCCGGATCGTCGACGGCGGCAGTCGGGGGGCCCGGGTGACCGACCGGATCGACGCCGGCGGGCGGACCGCGATCGCCTGCGCGCTCGGCGGCCCGGAGGACCGGGTGCTGTTCCTGCTGACGAGCACCGGCGCCTACCCCGAACGGCTTGCCGGAACGAAGGACTCGCGGGTGGACGCGGTGGCCGTCGACGTCGCCGGGGTGCACGGCACGGGGGTGCACGGGCATGTCTGATGCGTACTACGAACTCGTCGACGCCGACGACCCGGTCGGCGAACGGTTCTCGGCGACCGATCTCGTGCGCAGCACCTGGTCGGCGTCGATTCAGCACGCCGCGCCCGTCTCGGCGCTGCTGGTGCGTGCCCTCGAGCAGCGCGAGCAGCGCACCGACACCCGGCTGAGCCGGGTGCTGGTCGACCTGCTCGGCCCGGTGCCCGCGGACGGCGACCTGTGGCTGCGGTCCCGGATCGAGCGGCGGGGCAGGCAGATCGAACTCGTCGCCG
>NZ_JAUMSQ010000252.1:0-9090 GCF_030519285.1 Mycolicibacterium arseniciresistens | reverse complement strand
CTGCGGTCCCGGATCGAGCGGCGGGGCAGGCAGATCGAACTCGTCGCCGCCGAGATGCTCGCGCCGGGGCCCGACGGCGCACCGCGGCCCGTCGCCCGGGCGACCGGATGGCGGCTGCAGCGGCTCGACACCTCGGCGCTGCAGCACGCCGCAGCGCCGCCGCTGCGCCCGATCGACGGGGCCCGCAGCCGCGACCTGGCCAAGGACTGGGACCGCAACTACGTGCACAGCCTCGACTGGCGCTGGCTGACCGACCCGCTGAACGCCGGCGCGGGCGAATCGTGGCTGACGCCGACCGTCGACCTCGTCGCCGACGAGACGATGACGCCCCTGCAGCGGCTGTTCTCGGTGGCCGACTGCGCGAACGGGATCGGCACCCGGCTCGACCCGCGGCAGTGGACGTTCCTCAACACCGACCTCGCGGTGCACGTGCATCGCGTTCCCGAAGGCCGGTGGATCGGCATCCGCGCAGAGACCGACTACGGGCCCGACGGCATCGGCACCACGATCGGCACCCTGTTCGACCAGACCGGACCCGTCGGCGCCATCGCCCAGTCGGTGCTGGTGCGGCCGCGGCCGCGCTGAACGCCCGGGCCGCCTAGGCTGACGCCGTGCGCTGGATCGTCGACGGCATGAACGTCATCGGCTCATGCCCGGACGGGTGGTGGCGCGACCGGCGGCGGGCGATGACCGTTCTGGTCGCCGACCTCGAACGGTGGGCCGGTGCGGAGAACCTCGATGTGACAGTGGTTTTCGAGAAGCCGCTGTCACCGCCGCTGGAGTCCGGCGTGATCACGATCGCCCACGCGCCGGTGGCGGCGCCGAATTCCGCAGACGACGAGATCGTCCGGCTGGTCGCGGCCGACGACCGGCCCGGCGACATCCTGGTGGCGACCTCGGACCGGGCACTCACCGACCGGGTGCGCGCGGCGGGCGCCGCCGTCGTCGCGGCGAAGGGCCTGCGCGACAGGATCGATCCGCGCTGAGCTCCGCGCTCAGCGGATCACGGCGGGCAGCCGCTTGATGCCGTGCACGAATGTACTGTGCAGCAGGTCGGGCTCGCCGAACTCGACGTCCAGCCGAGTCAGCAACTCACGGAACAGCACCCGCAGCTCGACCCGCGCGAGGTTGCTGCCGAGGCAGAAGTGCGGGCCGCCGCCGCCGAAGCCGAGGTGCGGGTTGGGCGAGCGGGCCAGGTCGAACTCGTGCGGATCGCCGAACACGGCCTCGTCCCGGTTGGCCGAGCAGTAGAACAGGCCGACCTTGTCGCCCGCCGCCACGGGTGCGCCGTTGATCTCGGTGTCGGCCGTCGCGAACCGGGCGAACTGCATCACCGGCGACGCCCACCGCACGAACTCCTCGACCGCGGGGCCGATGCGGTTCTCGAAATCGGCCAGCAGCCAGTCGCGTTGGGCCGGGTTGCGGCTCACCGCCAGCATGGCGTGCGAGGTCGTCTGCTTGGTGGTGTCGTTGCCGGCCGAGGCGAGCAGGATGAGGAAC
This sequence comes from Mycolicibacterium arseniciresistens, assembly GCF_030519285.1. Lineage (NCBI taxonomy): Bacteria > Bacillati > Actinomycetota > Actinomycetes > Mycobacteriales > Mycobacteriaceae > Mycobacterium > Mycolicibacterium arseniciresistens. Next base: position 7,590 of record NZ_JAUMSQ010000252.1, on the reverse strand, counting down.
GCGCCCACCTCCTCGTCGGTCAGCCGGTGACCGTCGACCTCGGCGTTGACGATGTCGGTCATCAAATCGTCGCCGGGGTTCTTGCGGCGGAACTTCGCCAACTCGACCCCGGTGGCCGACAGCAGCATGATCTCGTTGATGGTGTCGGCGGCGCGCTCCTCCAGCGACGAGTACTCGTCGTCGCTCATGCTGAACAACTTCTCCGCGGCCTTCGCCACCGCCGGCTGATCGGCGCGCGGCACCCCCAGCATGTCGGAGATGGTCAGCATCGGCAGCCGCGCCGAACAGGCCTCCACGAAGTCGACCTCGCCCGCCCCGACCAGATCGTCGACCACCGCGACCGCGTTGTCGTGGATCTGCTGTTCGATCCTGCGGACGTTGCGCGGGGTGAACGCCGCGCTGATCAGCCGGCGGTAGACGGTGTGCTCCGGCGGGTCCATGGTCAGGAAGAACGAGGCGATCCGCTGCACCTCGGCGGGCATCGGGTCGAGCGCCACACCGCGGGCGGAGGTGAACAACTCGGGGTGCTGGCTGACGTGCACGATGTCGGCGCGCCGGGTGAGCGCCCAGAAGCCGTCCTCCTCCATCGGGAACAGCGACGGCAGCGGCCGGTGCCAGGTCAGCCCGTCGCCGGCGCGCAAGGCCGCGAACGACCGGTCGCGCTCGGCGAACGGCAGGCTCCAGAACGCCTGGGAGGTGATGTCGACCTGGCTGAACTCGCGGGTGGGCACCGTTCCAGCAGCTGAATCACTGTTCGTCACACCGTTTCCCCTCGACTCCGCGACCGTCGGTCCGTCGCACCCAGATGTGATCAGCGTGACACTGGCCCGAGGTTTTGTAAAGCTCGTCCGAGCTGGGGCTCAGGCCGGTGGGTTCGGATCCTGCGCCGTCCGCGCCGCCAGCTCGGCGAGCACCTCTTCGGTGTGCTCGCCGAGCGCCGGTGCGACGCTTCGTTGTTCGCACGGTGTGCCGTGGAAGTCGGCCGGTGTGGCGACCATCGGGGCGGCGGACTCGCCGTCGGGCACGTAGACCACCCCGCCGGCCGCGTGGAACTGCTCGTCGGCCACCACGTCCTCCATGGTGTTGATCGGCGACCAGAAGAAGTCGGGATCGGCGGCGAAGACCTCGGCCCACTCCGACAGCGGGCGGGTCGCGAAGATCTCGTCGAGCTGGCCGATCAGATCGGTGGCGTTGCGCGCCCTCGCGCGTGGCGTGGCGAACCTCTCCTCGGTCAGCCATCCCAGCCGGCTCACCGCGCGGCACAGCGCCGGCCAGTGCCGCTCTCCCTGCAGGCCGACGACCCAGAACCGCCTGCCGTCGGCCGCGGTGTAGTTGTTCATGCACGGGTTGGCCATCGTCTCGCGCTGGCCGATGGCGATCTGGTGCCCGGTCATCAGGAACGTGTTGAGGTCGAAGCTCACCGCGTAGGCGCCCTGCCGGTAGAGCGAGGTCGTCACCAGCTGGCCCGTGCCGCGGGTCGCGCGCGCCACCAGCGCTGCGCACACCGCCCCGGCCATCGTCATCCCCGCCATGTGGTCGCCCAGCCCGCCACGCTGAAAGGGCGGACTGTCGCCGGGGCGGGTCAGCAGATGCGCGAGCCCGGCGCGCGACCAGAACGCCGCGACGTCGTAGGCCGCCCGGTCGGCGTCGGGTCCGGCCTCGCCGTAGCCGGTGATCAGCCCGTAGACCAGCCGGGCGTTGCGGGCCGCCACCGTCTCGAAGTCCAGGCCGAGCCGGCGCAGTGCCCCCGGCCGCACGTTGGTGAGGAAAACGTCCGCGTCGCAGATCAACTCGAGCGCCGTCGCACGCCCCTCGGTCGTCGTCATGTCCAGCACGACGCCGCGCTTGTTGCGGTTGTCCATCTCGAACGGCGGGTTGACGTCGCCGTCGATGCCCAGCATGCGGCCGAACATCCGGGCTGGATCGCCCGCCGGGGGTTCGATCTTGACGACGTCGGCGCCCCACTCCGCGAGGACGGCGCCTGCGGCCGGGCCCGCCACCCACACGCCGAGTTCGACGACACGCACGCCTGTCAGCGGACCGGCCATGTGACCCCTTCCGAATCGCGCGAATCGCGTCAGACCATTCGGCCTTTACACTTCAGCGATAGTTTGTAAACTGTGCGGACCTACCGGCCAACCTAGGAGGTTATCGACCCGGTGACCATCGCCTCAGGGGTTTCGGCGCGACTCGCCGACCGGGTGGTTCCCGTCCTCGGTCTCGCGGCCCATCTGGGGCGCGGGGTGCAGCGGGTGGTGACCGATGCCGCGATCGGCGGTGCGCGGTCGCTGCCGCGGCGGCCGGCCGACCTCGGGGCCGAGGCGCTGTCGGCGATCATCGGTCGCACCGTGACGTCGGTGCGGCTCGTCGGCGGGGACGCGGGCACGTCGTCGCGGGCGCGTCTGGCGCTCACCGGAAACGGTGTCCCGGCAACGGTGTTCGTCAAGATGCCGGCCGAGACGGCGGCCACCCGGCTGATGGGCGAACTGGGCCGGCTGGCCCACACCGAGGTGTGCTTCTACGACCGGCTGGCGCCCGGGCTGCAGGGCGTGCCGACGTCCTACGGCTCGGCCTTCGACCCGCTCACCGGACGCTTCGTCCTGGTGCTCGAGGACCTACCCGCCGCCGAATGCGACTTTCCCGACACCCTGCACCCGCTCGACCGGGACCGGGCGGCGCTCGTGGTGGAACGCCTCGCGGCGCTGCACGCGAGGCACTGGGGGCGGCCACCGGGCTGGACCTACACCCCATCGGGTGACCACACGTCGCTGCTGACCGGCGCGCTGTGCAAGGCGTCGGCGCGCCGGATCGCCGAGCGCACCGACATCCCGGTCGACCGCGGCCGTTTCATCGACGAGAACTACCGCGCGGTGGCGGCGCTGATCGACCGGCCCCCGCTCACGGTCATGCACGGCGACGCCCACCCGGGCAACGTCTACTTCCGCAGTGGGGAGGCCGGGCTGCTGGACTGGCAGGCCGTCCGCAGCGGCAATCCCGGCCGGGAGCTGGCGTACACGCTGGTGACCTGCCTGACCACGGCGGACCGCCGCGCCGCCGAGCGGGACCTGCTCGACGTCTACCGCCGGGCGCTGGCGGCCGGCGGCGGCCCGGACTGGGACCGCGACGACCTTTGGCACCGGTACCGCCAGGGCGCGCTGTATGCCTATGTCGCACCGTTGATCACGGCGGGCATGGGCGGCATGCAGGCCGAGGGCATCGCGATGGAGGGGCTGCGGCGCGGGGTGGCCGCGCTGGACGACCTGGACACAGTCGCCGTGCTGCGGGCGGCACTGTGACCGGACTCGTGCCGCGTCGCTGCCGTGACCGCGGGTTACACCATCTACGATTTGTGCAACACCACCACCTGAGGCGCCCACGTGAATGAACCCCTGACCGACCAGCAGGTCCTCGACGACACGTCGACGCGGCACCGGATCCTCGCCGCGACCGCCGAGGTGCTCGGCCGCAGTGGGCAGACCAAGCTCAGCCTGTCCGAGGTGGCGCTGCAGGCCGGCGTCTCGCGGCCCACGCTGTACCGCTGGTTCGCGTCCAAGCAGGAACTGCTCGACGCCTTCGGGCGGTTCGAGCGCGATCTGTTCGACAACGGGATCAGCCGGGCCACGGCGGGGCTGCGCGGCACCGAGAAGCTGGACGCGGCGCTGCGCTTCATCGTCGAGTACCAGCAGTCCTACTCCGGTGTGCGGCTCATCGACATCGAGCCCGAGGTGGTCATCGCGCAGCTGTCCCGGATCGTGCCCCTGATGCGGGCCCGGCTGGAGAAGCTGCTCGTGGGCACCAATGCCGGCGTCAAGGCCGCCACCGCCATCCGCGTCGCGGTGTCGCACTACATCGTGCGCAGCGATGACGGCGACCAGTTCCTCGCACAGCTACGCCATGCCGTCGGCATCCGGCCCGCCGACTGACCCGCGCCGACACACCTGGCGCTGAGCGATCGCCCAAAAGGGCTGACACTCGCGCCGCGATTTGTAAGGCTAGAGCCATGACGAGTGTGCAGAGCGAGACGGGCGTGCTGGCCGGCGACGAGCGGATGCTGATCGACGGCGAGCTGCAACACACCAGCAGCGGCGCGACATTCGACGTGATCCACCCGGCCAGCGAGGAGGTGGCCGGGCAGGCCACCGACGGCACCGTCGAGGACATGGGCCGCGCGGTGGCCGCGGCGCGGCGGGCGTTCGACGAGACCGACTGGTCGCGCGACGTCGAGTTCCGCTACCACTGCCTGATGCAGCTGCACGCCGCGCTGGAGCGCGACGCCGAACGGCTGCGACGCATCCTGATCACCGAGGTGGGCTGTCCGGTGACGGTGTCGGGCTCACAGATCGAGAGCCCGATCGCCGAGGTCAAGCACTGGGCCGAACACGGCCGTGGCTTCGACTACCTCGTCGACACCGGCGTGCACGAGACACAGATGGGCCCCGCCCGTCGCAAGATCCACTACGAACCGGTCGGTGTGGTCGGCGCGATCACTCCGTGGAATGTGCCGTTCTACCTCAACATCGCCGAGACGGTGCCCGCGCTGATGGCAGGCAACACCGTGGTGCTCAAGCCCGCGCAGCTGACGCCGTGGTCGGGCAGCGAGTACGGCCGCATCGTCGCCGAGGAGACCGACATCCCGCCCGGGGTGTTCAACGTCGTGGTGTCCAATGCCAACGAGGTGGGTGCGGCGCTGTCGGCCGATCCGCGCGTCGACATGATCACCTTCACCGGCTCGACGGCCACCGGGCGGGCGATCCTGGCGGCCGGCGCGGCGACGGTCAAGAAGACGCTGCTCGAACTCGGCGGCAAGTCGGCCCACATCGTGCTCGACGACGCCGACTTCAACTCCGCACTGCCGCTCGCGGCGATGATGGCGTGCGTGATGAGCGGCCAGAGCTGCATCCTGCCGTCGCGAATCCTGTTGCCGCGCAGCCGGTACGACGAGGGACTCGAGATCCTCAAGTCGATGATGGAGGGTTTCCCGGTCGGCGACCCGTGGACCCCGGGCAACATGCAGGGCCCGCAGATCAGCGAGGGCCAGCGCCAGAAGGTGCTCGGGCTGATCAAGAGCGGCATCGACTCCGGTGCCCGACTGGTCACCGGTGGCGGCATCCCGGAGAACCTGCCGACGGGCTACTACACCCAGCCCACCCTGCTCGCCGACGTCGACCCGGACAGCCAGGTGGCCCAGGAGGAGATCTTCGGCCCGGTGCTGACCGTGACGCCGTACGACAGCGACGACGAGGCGATCGCGATCGCCAACAACTCCATCTACGGGCTGTCGGGCGAGGTGAGCGGCGGCGACGTCGACCGGGCGTTCGCGGTGGCCACCCGGATGCGCACCGGCAACGTGACCATCAACGGCAAGAGCCACTTCGGCATCACCAGCCCGTTCGGCGGCACCAAGCAGAGCGGGCTGGGCCGGCGCAACGGCGACGAGGGATTCAAGGAGTACTTCGAGTCCAAGACCATCGGCATGCCCGACCCGGCGGCGTGAACCACGCCACCGACCACCGGGAGATCGAGGCGCTGCTCTACCGGTACGCCCGCGCCGTCGACACCAAGGACTGGGAGCTCTACCGCTCGGTGTTCACCGAGGACGCCGTCGTCGACTACTCGGCGATGGGCATCCCGGCGGGCCCGCGGGACCGGGTCGCCGACTTCCTCGCCCAGGGCTTCGCGGCGATCCCGTGGAGCATGCACTACATCACCAACATCGAGATCCTCGAGTCCGACGGCGACAGCGCGACGGTCCGGGCGATGTTCTACAACCCGATGCAGCTGCCGGGAATGACCGAGATGTCCTCGTGCGGCGGCTATTACCACCATCGACTCGTCCGCACGCCCGACGGCTGGCGCAGCCGGTCCCTGCGCGAGGACAACGTGTGGTTCGTCAACCGCCCGGCGCCGCCAGATTGACGCCACGCAGCAAAAGTGCGAGGTCTCCCCTGCGCCACGTCGATCTCGCGGCCGCCGCTCAGCCCTCGGCGGCCAACTGACCGCAGGCGGCGGCGATCTCGCGGCCGCGGGTGTCACGCACGGTGCAGGACACGCCGCGTTCGCGCACCCGGCGGACGAACTCGCGCTCGGCCGGTTTCGGGCTGGCATCCCACTTGCTGCCCGGCGTGGGGTTGAGCGGGATCAGGTTGACGTGGACCAACGGTCCCAGCGCGCCGTGCAGTCGCCTGCCGAGCAGGTCGGCCCGCCAGGGCTGGTCGTTGACGTCGCGGATCAACGCGTACTCGATCGACACCCGGCGGCCGGTGGTGTCGGCGTAATACCGTGCCGCATCGAGGACTTCGGTGACGTTCCAGCGGTTGTTCACCGGGACGAGGGTGTCGCGCAGCTCGTCGTCGGGCGCGTGCAGCGACAGCGCAAGCGTGACGTTGAGGCGCTCGTCGGCGAGCTTGCGGATCGCGGGCGCCAGCCCCACCGTCGACACCGTCACCGACCGCGCGGAGATGCCGAACCCGTTGGGCGGCGGCGCGACGATGCGCCGCAGGGCGGCCAGCACCCGGTTGTAGTTGGCCAGCGGCTCGCCCATGCCCATGAACACGATGTTGGACAGCCGCCCGCCGCGCGCGGCGGGCGTGATCCCGTCACCGTCGCGGTCCCGCAGTTCGGCGGCCGCGGCGCGCACCTGCTCGAGGATCTCGGCGGCCGACAGGTTGCGCTTCAGCCCGCCCTGGCCGGTCGCGCAGAACGGGCAGGCCATCCCGCAGCCGGCCTGTGACGAGATGCACACGGTGTTGCGGTCGGCGTAGCGCATCAGCACCGATTCGAAGGTGGTCCCGTCGACCGCCCGCCACAACACCTTGCGGGTCTCCCCCGAGTCGCACTCGATCTCGCGCACCGGGTCGATCAAGGCGGGGAACAGTGTCGCCGCGACGTCGTCGCGCACCGCGGCGGGCAGGTCCGTCATCTGGTGCGGATCGGCGATCAGCCGGCCGTAGTACTGGTTGGCCAGCTGTTTTCCCCGGAATGCCGGCAGCCCCAGTTCGGCGACGGCGGCGGCACGCCCCGCTTCGTCGAGGTCGGCGAGGTGCCGCGGCGGCATGGCGCGGCGCGGCGCATCGAAGACGAGGGGCAGGGATCCAGGCATGGGCAACTGTCAGTATCTCACCTGCACGTGGCGGAAATTGAATGGCGAGCGCGGCGACCCATCCCCCACGATGGCCTCATGGCCACCGTGACTTCAGCGCCCACGATGGGCGCCCGCTCGGCGACGGTGCTGACGTTCTTCTACGCGCTCGGCTATCCGATTGGCGCCCATGCCGTTTCGGTGATGTCGCCGATGGCGGTACTGGTGCTGCGATTCGGGCTGGCCGGCGGCATCATCGGCGGCTGGGCATGGGCCTCGAAAGTGAGGTGGCCCACCGGCCGGGCCCTGGTGCACGTACTGGTCAGCGGATTGCTCACCCAGGCCGTGCAGTTCATCTGCCTGTATCTGGCCTTGCTGCACGGCGCACCCGCAGTGCTCGGCGCGGTGATCGTGTCGATGAACCCGGTGGTGACGGCGCTGCTGGCGGCGGCGGTGCTGCGTGAGCGGCTCACCTGGCGGCGGGTCGCGGCGCTGGCGCTCGGCATCGTCGC
>NZ_JAUMSQ010000251.1:0-7140 GCF_030519285.1 Mycolicibacterium arseniciresistens | reverse complement strand
GCCCAGCCGGACGCGGCCCCCATCACGTGTCCGTACCGGGCGACCACCCCGCCCGCCATCGACGCGTCCGAGGTCCCGAAGCCCGGCCAGGCCCCGCCCGCGCCGCTTGCGGTCCCGGACAAGGCCCCCGGCGGTGACGGACTCTCGGGCTGCGGCGTCATCACCGCGAGCGGCACCCCGCCGCTGCCGAACGACATCTCGGCCGAGGCATGGCTGGTCGCCGACCTCGACAGCGGCGACGTGATCGCCACGAAGGACCCGCACGGCAGACACCGGCCCGCCAGCATCATCAAGGTGCTGACCGCGATGGCCGCGATCGACGAGCTCAACCTCAACAAGACCGTGCCGGGCACCGCCGACGACGCCGCGGCCGAGGGCACCCGGGTCGGGGTCGGCGAGGGCGGCGTCTACACGATCAACGACCTGCTGCACGGCCTGCTCATGCACTCGGGCAACGACGCCGCGCACGCGCTGGCCCGCCAGCTCGGCGGCTGGGACACGGCGCTGCGCAAGCTCAACGTGCTCGCCGACCAGCTCGGCGGCCGCGACACCCGGGTCGCCACGCCGTCCGGCCTGGACGGGCCGGGGATGAGCACGTCGGCCTACGACATCGGGCTGTTCTACCGGTACGCCTGGCAGAACCCGACGTTCACCGACATCGTCGCCACTCGCAGCTTCCAATTCCCCGCGCGCGACGGCTCCCACTACGAGGTGGTCAACGACAACCAGCTGCTGGTCAACTATCCCGGCGCGCTGGGCGGCAAGACCGGGTTCACCGACGACGCGGGCCAGACGTTCGTCGGCGCCGCCGAACGGGACGGCCGCCGGCTGGTCGCCGTGCTGATGCGCGGCACCCGCCAACCCATCGCGCCCTGGCAGCAGGCCGCGCACCTGCTCGACTACGGGTTCTCCGTGCCCGAGGGCACCAAGGTCGGCACCCTGGTCGAGCCCGACCCGTCGCTGCAGACGCCGCAGGCACTGGAGGTCACGGCGGACGCCGCCGCGGCCGCACAGGCCGCCGGAGTGCTGCCGCCCGCCGACGCGATGCCGGTGCGGGTGGGCGTCGGCGTGGTCGGGGCGATCATCGTGTTCGGTCTCATCATGGCCGCCCGCTCACTGAATCGCCGCGTGGCGCAGTAAACGTCAGAGATCGGTCTGCGGCCCCCAGGCGTGCCGGTCCTTCTTGGCGGCCCGCTTACCGAGCTTGCCCTCGGACACCAGCATCGCGAGGCTGTCGAGCACGATCCGCGAGCTGATCAGCGCGGTCTGTTCGGCCCAGTCGTAGGGCGGTGCGCACTCCACCACCTCCAGGCCGGCGAGGCCCTCGGCGGAGATCATCCTGATCAGATTGATCGCCTCCCGCGGCAGCAGACCACCCGGTTCCGGCCAGCCGGTGCCCGGCACGAAACCGGCGTCGATGACGTCGATGTCGAAGGACAGGTACACCGCCTTGGCGCCCTTCCACGCCGTCTCGAGTGCGAGCTCGACGACCTTCTCCAGGCCGACCCGCTCGATGTCACCGATAGAGATGACGGTGGTGCCGCGTTCCCGGCCGACCTTCACCCCGGCTCGCGGCGCCTGCCAGCCACCGATCCCGACCTGCACGAGATTGGTCGCCGGCGCGTTCTTGATGTTCGTCGCGTGGAACCACGGCGTCGTGTGCATGCGCTCGTCGAGGTCGGTCTCCTGGGTGTCGACGTGGCGGTCGAAGTGGATGATGCCGATGTTGCCGTCGACGTGCGGCGCGATCCCGCGGATGGTGGGGTAACCGATCGAGTGGTCGCCGCCCAGCACCACGGGGAACACCCCGCGGCTGTAGACGTGTGAGATCGCCTGACTGATCTGGTCGAACGACTTCTCCAGGTTGCCCGGGATGGTGAAGACGTCGCCGATGTCGACCATGTTGAGCTGTTCGCGCAGATCGACGCCGAGTTCGTAGCAGTAGGTGCCGAACAGGTTGGTCGAGCGGCGGATGCCCTGCGGGCCGAAACGGGCGCCCGGCCGGTAGGTGGCGCCGGAGTCCAGCGGTGCGCCGAAGATGGCGACCTCGGCGTCGGTGACGTCGTTGACGTCCTCGAGGTAGGGACAGTTGAGGAACGTGCCGCGCTCCCCGGCGAAGTGCGGCAGCTCTCCGCGGGAGAAGGTGGGGATGGTCCGGTCCACCAGCGTCGGCGAGCCCTGCAGGCCGAACGCGAGGCCGCGCTGGATCTCCTCGTCGTGCCGGAACAGCGAGATGCGCGCTTCGGCTTCCTGGGCCCAGCGGCCCTGGCTCGCGGCGAACCCGTCGCTGTGCGAGTGGGTGTGCGGCGCGCCGCCGTTCCGGTGCCGGTGAGCGGGACCGCCCCCCTCGTGGGTGTGGGCTTCGGGGTCGTCCTTCTCAGCCACGGTGTGGACTCCTTCTCACGAGTTTTCCCATCGACGGTTCAGTCGGGTCGTCGATCGGCAGACGGCGATTCGTTGAGAGCGCTCACGCTACCGCCTTCCGGTCCTCGAATCGGGACCTCAGCGGGATGTGTTGCGCACGAATCGTTTAGGGCACAACGACGGACGGAGCGGGGCGCGCTACCCCTGCTCCCCGACCAGTGCGTCGGCGGGGGTGGGTGCACCCTCACGATCCTTGACGACGCGGTAGGCGACGTATCCGACGACGAGGGTCAGCGCCACGAAGATCACCGCGAAGTACTGAAGGAACAGCGAGTCGCCCGCCGGGTTGTAGACCTCCTGGCGCGGCCAGCCGATGTTGATCACCAGCAGGGCGCCCATCACGACGGCGATCAGGTTCACCGGGATGCCCCACCTGCCGAGGTCCATGATCGGCTTGCCGTAGGACAGGCTGGTGCCGCGCAGCCGGTGGATCAGCGCAGGCACGGTCACCATCAGATAGGCCAGGTAGACGATCACCACGGAGACCGAGGCGATCGCGGCGAAGACACTGGACTGGCCGAGGTTGACCAGCAGCACCAGGATGGCCAGGGTGCTGACCGCGATCCCGGTGATGACCGGCGTGCCGGTCCGCTTGTTGACCTTCGCCAGGAACTTGCCGAACGGCAGCCGGTTGTCGCGAGCCATCGAGAACATCACCCGCGACGCCGAGGCCTGGATCGCCAGCGTCGCCGAGAAGATCGCGACCGCGACCAGCGCCAGCAAGGTCTTGCCGAGCCAGGTGTCGAGCTGGCTCTCGATCACCCACGCCATGCCGCCGCTGGCGAGGTCGTCTCCCAGCTCGGGAGCCGACATCAGCGCGGCGAGGATCATCAGGCCGCCGCCGAGGAACGACACCAGCAACGCGTTCACGATCGCCTTCGGCGCCGTCCGGCGCGGATCGCGGGTCTCCTCGGAGAGCTCGGCGGCACTGTCGAAGCCGTACATCACGTACGCGGCCATCAGCATCGACGCCAGGAACGCCGGCAGATAGCTCACGCCGCTGCCGTGGCCCCCGGTGTCGGCCACCGCCTGCACCGGGTTGCGTTCGGCGGTCAGGAACATCGCGCCGACGATCAGCACGACGCCGATGATCTCCAGCGTCACCCCGGTGACGGTGATGCGGGCCATGAAGCGCACGCCGGCGGCGCTGATGATGGTGCACAGGACGATCGTGATGGCCCCGAGCAGGATGCCGTTCGTCGCGCCGTCGACCGACAGCGGATCCATGTCGGAACCCACCACCTGGAATCCGCTCCAGATCGGGGGCAGCACGGTCTGCATGGCGATGGCCAGCGCCGCGATCGACACGATGTAGCCGACCAGCATGAACCATCCCGCGAACCAGCCGACGGCGTCACCCGCCAGCCGTCGCGACCACTGGTAGATGGCGCCTGCCACCGGGAACTTCCCGGAGAGCTCCGCGAAGACGAGGCAGACGCAGAACTGGCACAGGAACACGATCGGCCAGGTGAAGAAGAAGGCAGGCCCGCCAAGGGCGAAGCCCAGCGGGAAGAACGCGAACACCGTGGTCAGGATCGAGACGAAGGAGAATCCGGACGCGAACGCGGCGTAACCGCCGATGCCGCGGTGGAGTTCCTGGGTGTAGCCCAGCTCCTCCAGCGTCGACGCGTCCTCCTTCGAGGAGATCGCGGGGTCGGAGGTGGCGGTCATGACGCGCCACCCATGTGCCGCCGACTATCTGTCATGCGACAGAAATTAGGTCAGGTTCGTTTTCCAGGCGTTTCGCGAATGTCACGGCTGTGTGACCAGGTGGCCGGCGGGTGACAATCGTCGGCATGGCATCGGTGTTCCCGGACGGGCATGACCGCGACGGCGCGCTCGGCCGGATCGATGCCGCCGCCGACGAGGCGGAACTGCGCGTCGCCATCGGGCGCGCGCTGCAGGGCCTCGCCGCCGAGCGGCGTGCCCGCGTACCCGAGCTGGCCGCCGCGTGGTCCACGGTTCTCCTCCACGGCGTGGCGGCCGCACTCCGGCTGACGGCAGGGACGTCGCACTGGACCTGGTTCGCCTCCGGGAGCGCTGCGCGAGGCGAGTCGGTGCCGTATTCGGACGTCGAGACGATGGTCGCCCTCGACGACTCGGTCGGCGACGACGACAAGGCCGCGATGCTGGACCGCGCCGCCGACGTGCATGCGCTGCTCGAGCGCTGCGGCATCCAGGGCGACGCCAACGGCGTGATGGCCAGCCGACCCCGCTTCTGTCGCCGCGCAGCCAGCTGGGCCGCCGGGATCGAACACTGGACGGCGGAACCCCACAGGGACCGCGGAGTCGTGATGACCGGCCTGATGGCGGATTCCACCGGGCTGCCCGGTCCGGCGACGCTGCCGGGCGACGCACTGCGGACGCAGGTCGTGACGGCCGCCGAGGGCAGCTACCCGGTGCGTCAGGCAATGCTGCAGGATGCCACCGCCGTTCGCGCCAGTGTCCCGTCGCGGCTGCGGGTGTTCGCCAGGAACGCCGACAGCGTCGACGTCAAGATGGCGGCGATCGATCCGGTGGTGAAGATCGCCAGGTGGGCCGCCCTCTCGGCCGGATCCGGCGCGTTGTCCACGCAGGCCCGGCTGGATGACGCGGCGTCGGCGGGCGTGCTCGAGTCCGGCGACGCGGCCACCCTCAAGGACTGTTTCGAGTGGCTGCTGGGATTCCGCTGGCGCACGCGGGCAGCCGGTTTCATCGCCGGCCCCCCGGCCGGGGACGTGGTGTCACTGTCCGGACTGGCCCCGCAGGAACGGGCCGCCTTGCGCAGCGTCGCGCGCGAGGTGGGCGGTGTCAGCCGAAAGCTGACCTACCTCGCATCGACGTCGGCGTTCCGCTGACCGGTCGCGAACCCGCATGTCCATCGAACACCCGCTTCCCGATGTCGCCGCGACGGTCGCGGCCCACCGCCTGGAAGGCTGGCAGCCCGCCGATGAGCACGTGGCGGCTCTGCACACGCTGGCCCGCGGCGACGTCTCGTTCGCCGAGTACCTCGCAGGGTTCCGCGACCGGCATCCGCCGCCGCAGCCCCACGTCCGCAGATTTCGTTTGCGGCGCGCGGTGCCCTACTTCATCCCGGGGACCACGGTGTTGCGCAACAAGTTCGGCGCCACCTCGGCCGAGACACTGCACGAGCTGGAGTTCGCGGCCACCGCCGGCCGGATGGCCATGTGGCTGCGCCGGGTATCCGACCGCGGGCAGGCCGACGACCTCGACGTGCAGGTGATACACCGGTATCTGTTCGGGGACGTCTACTCGTGGGCCGGTGAGTACCGCACGACGGAACTGCGGCGAGGCGATCAACACTTCGCGTGGCAGTCCTCGATCGCAGGGCGCATGGCGACGGTGCACGACTCGGCGCGTCGCGCGATGACGGTCTGTGCCGGTGCCGACGACTCCCGGGTGGCCTACGAGCTGGCCCGAATCTACGCCGCCCACAACCAGATCCACCCGTTCCGCGAGGGCAACGGGCGCACCGGCGCCGCCCTGCTGCAGCTCCTGGCGCGGCGCTGCGGAAAGACCCTCGACCTCAGCGGAATCAGCCGCGACGAATGGTATGCGGCCGCCAGAGACAGCATGCCGTTCCGGCGCGACGGCCGGGCCAGCCACCGACCGTTCCTCTACCTGCTCGGACCCGCGTTGCACGACGATCGGCAATGAGGCCGCGCGGCGACGTGGTGCATTTCCGGCCACCATGGTCCACGATGGAGACATGCCGCTCGCCCGGGGACGACCCCGCCACCGCGACCAACGGCGCCCCGGCACCACGCCCCGTGACGAGATCCTCGACGCCGCCGGCGAGCTGTTCACCACCCTCGGCTACACGGGCACGTCCACCCGGTCGATCGCGGAGTCGGTCGGAATCCGGCAGGCATCGCTGTATCACTACTTCAAGACCAAGGATGACATCCTGTGCGCGCTGCTCGACCAGACCGTCAGGCCCACATTGTCATTCATCGCCGCTCTCCGCGACATGGATCCCGGCCTGGACACGGCCGGACAGCTGCACGCCCTGGCAACGTTCGACGGTGAGAAGCTGCTGACCAACCGGTGGAACCTGGGTGCGCTGTATCTGTTGCCGGAACTGCGCGACGCCCGGGTCGAGTCCTTCTGGTCGGACCGCGAGCGGCTTCGGCTGCACTATCTCGCGGTGAGCCGGTGCGTCATCGGGGAGACCGGCATCGACGACGCGGCGGCGGACCTTCCGTTCCGGCTGGTCGAATCACTGGTCAACGTCTGGTCGATGCCGGCAGGCCCGCAGCGTGACGAACTCCCCCTGCATGTCGCCGACGCCTGCATTCGCGTCGTCGGCATCCCCGTCGCCGACACACCCGCGCTGCGCGAGAGTACCCGGAAAGTATTGCGACACAACGATCTCGAACTCACCCGGGTCGCCCCCCGGGCCTGACGAAGACCGCTAGCCGACCCAGGTGCGCAGCAGCGCCTCCGCGCCGGAGGACAACTGCTCGATCAGCGTCGCGGCGCCGGGTGCGGCCGTCACCATGCCCACCCCCTGCCCGGCGTTGACGGGGACGGGGCGACCGTCGGCGCCGCGCAGTACCCGCTCCGGCACCTCCGACGGCCAGGAATACCCGTGTGCCCGGTCGAATTCGTCGGTGATCATCGTCGCGTCGCCGCCGGCCGCCAACAGCGCGGCGCGCGCCTGCGGCGGCGTCAACGCCTCGGCACAGGTGGAGAACACCGTGCCCAGCCAGGCCC
>NZ_JAUMSQ010000250.1:0-6625 GCF_030519285.1 Mycolicibacterium arseniciresistens | reverse complement strand
AATTCGTCGGTGATCATCGTCGCGTCGCCGCCGGCCGCCAACAGCGCGGCGCGCGCCTGCGGCGGCGTCAACGCCTCGGCACAGGTGGAGAACACCGTGCCCAGCCAGGCCCCGGACGCGCCGGCCGCGAGCACCGCGGCCAGTCCCCGTGCCGATGCGATGCCGCCGGCGGCCAGCACCGGCACGTCGACCAGGTCGAGCACCTCGGTGAGCAGCGGCAGTGTCCCCATGCGTGGTTCGCCGTGGCCACCGCCCTCGGCGCCCCGGGCCACCAGCACGTCGACGCCCGCGTCGACCGCACGCAGCGCCGCGTCGACGGTGCCCACCTGGGTGGCGACCCGCACATCGGCCGCGTGTGCGGATGACACCCATTCCCAGTCGTCACCGAAGCTGACCGACAGCAGATCGGGGCGGGCCGCCAGCGCCACCTCGAAGAGCCCCGGCTGCGCGGCAATCACCCAGTGCACCAGGCCGATGCCGAACGGCAGGCCGAGGTCTCCCATCGTGCGCAGTTCGGCGCTCAGCTCCTCCGGCGTGGCCGAGCTGCCCATGCCGATCATTCCGAGCCCGCCCGCGCGGGACACCGCGGCGGCCAGCGCCCCGCCTGCCGCGCCACCCATCGGCGCGTTCACCACGGGCACCTGCAGGCCCGTTGCACGCGACCACGGTGTTGTCAGCGACACGGAGACACTACCGATCCGATGCGGCGCCGACGTCACCCACCACGGCGCACCGGTCGGTCACTGCCGCCGTCGCAGCCGTGAAAGCCCGGCCGCGCCAAGGGCTCCCACTGCCGCCGCGGCCAACGCGCCGGTGACCCCGACGCCCTCGCGGACCTGCACCCGGGTGGTGATCTGGGCGGGGTCGGGCGGGCTCACCGGCGCAATGGCCAGGTTGTCGGTGGACGTGGCGGCCCATGCGGTGGAGAACAGGATGAGCCGCGCGGTGACGTAGGCGAACACCATCAGCCCGAGCACCGGTCCGAACGTCGCGCCGGCGGGGCCGGTCAGCACCGACTTGAGGTAGAGCGACGCGACCTGCTTGAACAACTCGAAGGCGATCGCCGCGAGCAAGCCCGCGCGGACGCTGCTGCGGAACGTGAGCTTCTCCCTGGGCAGCCTGGCGATCATCCAGGTGAACAACAACCACGAGATGCCGAGTGCCACAAGCATCGAAACCACCCGCAGACCGACGCCCAGCCCGGGGATGCCCTCGATGCCGAGCCAGGCGAGCACTCGCGCGATCAGTCTCCGATCGCCCAGCGCGGTCAACGCCACGGTGACCACGATGGCCACAAAAGCCGAGAGCAACGCAAGCAGATCCGACACCTTGGTGCCGATGAAGTTGCCCTGCTCGCCGTGCTGTTGCCACATCGCGCTCAGTGCCTCGCGCAGGTTGGCCATCCACCCGATACCGGCCCACGCCGCGGTGGCCAGTCCGATGAGGCCCAGCGAGGTGCGCGACTCGATCGCCGTGTTCATCAGCTCGACCAGTTGCTGGCCGAGACTGCCGGACACCGTCTGCCTGATCCGGTCCTGAATACCGGCGAGCACGTCGGGCTGGCGGGACAGCACGAAGCCGGCGATGGAGAAGCCGAGCATCAGGAGTGGGAACAGTGCGAAGACCGTGAAATAGGTGATGCCGGCGGCGAAGAAGTTGCCCTTCGACTCCTGATAGCGGTCCTGCGCCCGCATCACGTGGTCGAACCAGCCGTAGCGCGCGCGCAGGCGGTCGAGGATGCCGGGCTTGGCCTCGTCGGTCATGCCAGCCAGCCTCCCGTGTACGCGCCCTCAGCGCGATCGCTTGAGGAAACCCAGACGGTCGTATACCCGCTCGAGCGTCGCCGCAGACACGTCCCTGGCCCGCTGGGCACCGGCGGCCAGCACCGCCTCGAGTTCGGTGGTGTCGCCGAGCAGTTCGTCGACCCGGTCCCGGATGGGGGTGACGTACTCGACCACCGCCTCGGCGGTGTCCTTCTTCAGGTCGCCGTATCCACGGCCCTGGTACTGCTCGACGAGCACGTCGATGTCGGTGCCCGTGACCGCCGACTGGATGGTCAGCAGATTGGACACTCCGGCCTTGGCCTCACGGTCGAACCGGATCTCGCGCTCGCTGTCGGTGACCGCCGACCGGATCCGCTTGGCCGTCACCTTGGGGTCGTCCAGCAGGCTGATCAGCCCGGCGGCGGTGGACGCCGACTTGCTCATCTTCGCCGTCGGCTCCTGCAGGTCGTAGATCTTGGCGGTGGTCTTGGCGATCAGCACGTCCGGGATGACGAAGGTGTCGGAGAACTGCGCGTTGAACCGCTGCGCCACGTCTCGCGCGAGTTCGAGATGCTGCCGCTGGTCCTCTCCGACCGGCACCAGGTCGGTGTCGTAGAGCAGCACGTCGGCGGCCATCAGCACCGGATAGGTGAACAGGCCGACCGTGGTGGCGTCCGAACCCTGCTTCTGCGACTTGTCCTTGAACTGCGTCATCCGCGAGGCCTGGCCGAACCCGGTGAAACATCCCAGCACCCAGGCCAATTCGGTGTGCGCGGGCACATGGCTCTGCACGAAGATCGTGCTGCGCGCCGGGTCGATGCCCAGCGCCAGGTACTGCGCCGCGGTCACCAGGGTGCGCCGCCGCAACGTCTCCGGGTCCTGCGGGACCGTGATCGCGTGCAGGTCGACCACGCAGAAGAACGCGTCGAAGTCGTCCTGCATGCCGACCCAGTGCTTCACCGCACCCAGCGCGTTACCCAGGTGCAGGGAGTCGGACGTGGGCTGCACGCCCGAGAAGACGACGCGCGGTTGCCGGGGCGGCATCTCGACAGGAGAATTCATGATGACCCGATCTTTTCATGGCCGGCCAACGGCTTTTCGCCGCCTGTCAGCTGTACTCGACGGTCACCGGCGCGTGGTCGGACCAGCGCAGCGCGTAGGCGTCTGCCCGCTCGACCCTGGCCGCCCGCGCCCTGGCCGCCAGCGGGCGGGTGGCCAGCTGGTAGTCGATCCGCCAGCCGGCGTCGTTGTCGAACGCCCGCCCGCGCCACGACCACCACGAGTACGGCCCCGCCACATCGGGGTGCAGCACCCGCACCACATCCACCCAGCCGGAATCGAGCAGCTCGGACAGCCACCGCCGCTCGCCGGGCAGGAAGCCGGACTTCTTGACGTTGCCACGCCAGTTCTTGATGTCGTTCTCGGTGTGGGCGATGTTCCAGTCGCCGCACACCACCGCCTCGCGGCCGTCGCGGCTCATCGCGGCCATCCGCTGCGCGAGCGCGGCCATGAACCGCTCCTTCTCCAGCTGCCGGTCGGTGCCCGCCTCACCGGTCTGCACGTAGACGCTGGCCACGGTCACCCCGGCCGTGTCGACCTCGATGTAGCGGCCGTGCTCGCCGAACTCGTCGGACTCCATCAGGCGCATCGCGGTGACCGGGTGCCGGGACAGCACCGCGACGCCGCTGCGGCCCTTGACGTGCGGGCTCGCCGCGGCCAGCCGCCACCCGTCGGCCACGGCGGGGGCCAGCGCCGCGGAGAGCTGGTCGTCGTCGGCGCGGGTCTCCTGCAGGCAGACCACGTCGGCGGCGGAGCCGGCCAGCCACGCGAGCAGACCGAGGTTCTCGGTCGAGCGCTGCCGCACCGCGGCGCGGATGCCGTTGACGTTGACGGTGCTCACGATCAGCCGGCTCACGGCGCCAGACCCTAACGGACAATCTTGCGGTACCGGCGGTATCACCTTACTGTCGGGCAGCATGACCGAACGCGCACCGATCCACCTCGGCACCGGCGAGCCGATGCTGCTGCTGCACCCGTTCATGATGTCGCAGAACGTGTGGAAGGGCGTTGCCCCGCGGATCGCCGACACCGGCCGCTACGAGGTGTTCGCGCCAACGATGCTCGGCCACAACGGCGTGTCGCGCGGGCCGTTCTTCCTGGACAGCGCCTCGCTGGCCGACGATGTCGAGCGCAGGATGGACGCGCTCGGCTGGGGCACCGCGCACGTCGTCGGCAATTCGCTGGGCGGCTGGGTGGCGTTCGAGCTCGAGCGGCGCGGCCGCGCCCGCACGCTCACCGGGATCGCGCCGGCCGGCGGGTGGAAGCACTTCACCCCCGCGAAGTTCGAGATCGTCGGCAAGTTCCTGGCCGGCCTGCCGCTGTGGGTGGCCACCCTGGTGCTCCGGCAACATGTGCTGAAACTGCCGGTCACCCGCTATCTGACTCACCTGCCGGTGAGCGGGACGCCCGACGGCCTGTCCGACGAGGACCTGGCCGAGATCATCGACGACGTCTCCCATTGCCCGGCCTACTACCAGCTGCTGGTCAAGTCGCTGACGTTGCCCGGCCTGCTGGAGATCGCCGAGGGCAAGACCCCGACACACCTGGTGATCTGCGAGAAGGACCGGGTGCTGCCTCATCCCCGGTTCACCCGGCACTTCACCGAGCATCTGCCCGAGGGCACCGAGGTGACCCACCTCGACGGCGTCGGACACATCCCGATGTTCGAAGCTCCCGATCGCATCGCCGAGGTGATCCTCGGCTTCGTCGACG
Organism: Mycolicibacterium arseniciresistens; assembly: GCF_030519285.1. Taxonomy (NCBI): domain Bacteria; kingdom Bacillati; phylum Actinomycetota; class Actinomycetes; order Mycobacteriales; family Mycobacteriaceae; genus Mycobacterium; species Mycolicibacterium arseniciresistens. Next base: position 2,090 of record NZ_JAUMSQ010000250.1, on the reverse strand, counting down.
GGCACGTCGGCAGGCAACGCGCCACCGGCTGATTCGTTCTCCGTCAGCGCGCGTCGCGCCGCCTGCCACCTGCCATGGTGGCAGCCGCGGCGCGGCGTGCGTTAAGCTTCTGATCGGTCATGAGCGCCAGCGTCAAGCCCCGGCTTGCTGGCCGGCAACCCTCCAACCGCGGGGGGGTGCCCCGGGAGACGACCAGGTTGAGTAGCCGACTGATCCCTTGATCCCGTCGGCCACACGGCAAGCGCGGGTCCGCAGGTACGGGCCCCCCGACAGACAGGGAGACCTGGAACCGCCATGAGCACACCCGAAATCATCGACGACCCGGCGGCACGCTGGTCGTTCGAGACCAAGCAGGTCCACGCCGGGCAGACGCCCGACAGCGCCACCAGCGCGCGGGCGTTGCCGATCTACCAGACGACGTCGTACACGTTCCGCGACACCGACCACGCGGCCGCGCTGTTCGGGCTGGCCGAGACCGGCAACATCTACACCCGCATCATGAACCCGACGCAGGACGTCGTCGAGCAGCGCATCGCCGCGCTGGAGGGCGGCGTGGCGGCGCTGTTCCTGTCCTCCGGCCAGGCCGCCGAGACGTTCGCGATCCTCAACATCGCCAACGCGGGCGATCACATCGTGTCCAGCCCGCGCCTGTACGGCGGCACCTACAACCTGTTCCACTACACGCTGCCCAAGCTCGGCATCGAGGTCAGCTTCGTGGCTGACCCCGACGACCTGGAGTCGTGGCGGGCGGCGGTGCGGCCGAACACCAAGGCCTTCTTCGCCGAGACCATCTCCAACCCGCAGATCGACATCCTCGACACCCCGGGCGTCTCCGCCGTCGCCCACGACGCCGGCGTGCCGCTGATCGTCGACAACACCATCGCCACGCCCTACCTGATCCAGCCGATCAGCCAGGGCGCCGACATCGTGGTGCACTCGGCCACCAAGTACCTGGGCGGGCACGGCAACGCGATCGCCGGTGTGATCGTCGACTCCGGCACCTTCGACTGGACCAACGGCAAGTTCCCCGGCTTCACGACCCCGGACCCCAGCTACCACGGCGTCGTCTTCGCCGAACTCGGGCCGCCGGCGTACGCGCTCAAGGCCCGGGTGCAGCTGCTGCGTGACCTCGGGTCGGCCGCCGCGCCGTTCAACGCGTTCCTGATCGCGCAGGGCCTGGAGACGCTGAGCCTGCGCGTCGAACGCCACGTCGCGAACGCACAGCGGGTGGCCGAGTACCTCGCCGGGCACGCCGACGTGCTGTCGGTGAACTACGCCGGGCTGCCGAGCTCGCCGTGGTACGACCTCGGAAAGCGCTTGGCGCCGAAGGGAACTGGCGCCGTGCTCGCCTTCGAACTGGCTGGTGGCGTCGACGCGGGCAAGGCCTTCGTCAACGCCCTGACGCTGCACAGTCATGTCGCCAACATCGGTGACGTCCGCTCGCTGGTGATCCACCCGGCGTCGACGACCCATGCCCAGCTGTCCCCGGAGGAACAACTCGCCTCCGGCGTGACGCCCGGCCTGGTGCGCCTGGCGGTCGGCATCGAGGGAATCGACGACATCCTGGCCGATCTGGAGCAGGGCTTCGCGGCGGCGAGGGCGGGCAAGTGACAATCTCTGACGTGCACATTGCGACGCTGCCCGCCGAAGGCGAGATCGGCGTGGTGGACATCGGTCCCCTGACGCTGGAGAGCGGCGTCGTGATCGACGACGTGTCCATCGCCGTACAGCGCTGGGGCGAGCTCTCGCCGAACCGCGACAACGTCGTGGTGGTGCTGCACGCGCTCACCGGCGATTCGCACATCACCGGCCCCGCCGGACCGGGGCATCCGACCCCCGGCTGGTGGGACGGCGTCGCCGGCCCGGGGGCCCCGATCGACACCGACCGCTGGTGCGCGATCTCGACGAACGTGCTCGGTGGCTGCCAGGGCTCCACCGGACCGTCGACGACCGCACCCGACGGCCGGCCCTGGGGTTCCCGGTTCCCCGCGATCACGGTGCGCGACCAGGTGGCGGCCGACGTCGCGGCGCTGGCCGCCCTCGGCATCACCGAGGTGGCCGCGGTGGTGGGCGGCTCCATGGGGGGCGCG
>NZ_JAUMSQ010000025.1:0-69535 GCF_030519285.1 Mycolicibacterium arseniciresistens | reverse complement strand
GCGCCGGCGCACGCCGCGTGGGTGGCGCAGGCCTTCTTCGCCGATCTCGACCCGGCGCAGGAGACCGCCCTGGCCGACGCGCTGGCCGTCGTCTACGAGAGCCTCCTGCGGCACGGCACTCTGCCGAGGCCGGACTAGAGCTGGCGCGAGCCGCCGTCGACGAACAGCTCGGTCCCCGTCATGAAGCTGCTCTGATCCGACGCCAGAAACACCACGGCCGAGGCGATCTCGTCGGGCCGTCCCAGGCGGCCCAGTGGCACGTTGGCGGCCTCGCCGTCGAGCAGCGCCTGCTGCTGGCCGTCGGGCGCCAGCCCTTTCAGTCCGGGCGTCTCCACGGGGCCGGGCACCACGGTGTTGACCCGGATCCTGCGGTCCACCAGCTCGGCCGCCCAGGTACGTCCCAGCGAGCGGATCGCCGCCTTGGACGCCGCGTACGCGCCGAACGCAGGCACTCCGGCGGACGCCGCCGTCGAACCGGTCAGCACGATCGATGCGCCCTCGTTGAGCAGCGGCAGCACCTTCTGGAGGGTGAACACCGTGCCGCCGACATTGCGGGTGAGCGTGTCCAACAGATGCTCACGCGTCTCGTCGGCCAAGGTGGCGAACTCGCCGCCACCGGCGTTGGCGAAGACCACGTCCAGCCCCTCGCCGTGTTCGCGGATGGCGCCGGCGAGCCGTTCGAGGTCGTCGGCGTCGGTGATGTCACCCTGCACCCCGGTGGCGTTGGCACCGATGGAGGCGACGGCTTCGTCGACACCGCTCTGCCGCCGACCGGTGAGGAAGACGTGTGCTCCCTCGGCCGCGAGCCTCTGCGCCGTCGCCAGGCCGATGCCCGACGTTCCGCCGGTGACAAGAGCTGTCTTTCCAGTGAGCTGATTCACGGGTACTCCTCGACTGTCTCGGGCGGACCGTTCCGCCGTACCCGTGACAACTGCGTGACATGTCACGTTATTCCGTGCCCTGCCGACCGGCGTCACCGTCCCGCGACGGGCACCTCGATCGAGTTCTGCAGGGTGTCGATGAAAGCGTCCTGGTTCTTGCTGCCGACGAACGCGGCGACGGCGTCGTACACCGCCTGCTGGAAGTCGGTGGACATCAGTTCGCCGTGGGTGATCGACAGGACGACCTTGTCCTTCCACAGCGATTGCGAGGCCTGCCGCTGGTAGGCGGGCAGCGAGGACACGTCGACGTCGTCGCGAATCGGCACGGAACCCTTCGCCCGGTTGAACTCCAACGACGTCTTCGGGTCCGCGACGGTCGCCATGAAGTCCATGGCATTGACGCCGTCCTCGGCCTCGGCGGACACCACAAAGGTGTCGACGATGGCCAGGTACGCCCCGGCCGTGCCGGGGTACGGCACGTACCCGAAGTCCCTGCCCTCGACGGACTTGTTCGCCACGAGTTCGCCGTAGACCGAATCGTTCATCGACAGGAAGGCGCACTGTCCGGTGGCCAGCTTCTTCGCCGCCTGGTCCCACGTCAGCCCGCCCGCATTCGGGTCGGCGTACGAGACGATCTGCGCGAACGCCGAGAGCGCCTGTCGCAGTTGGCTTCCCCGCCAGTCGAAGGAGTCGTCGGAAACCCTCGACCAGCCGTCCGTGCCGATGGCCCCGAGCAGCGTGTTCTCGAACAGTTCGGTGGCGGTGAACCTGTCCTTGGCGCCGAGGCACAATGCGGTCCGCCCGCTTGCCGACACCTTCGCGAGGTCTGCCTCGAACGCGGCCGTCGAGTATCCGGGGCCAGGGGCCTTCACTCCGGCATCTCGCAGCATCCGCTGGTTGAACCACAACACGTTTCCGCGATGCGAGCCGGTCGGCACACCCCAGGCCTTGACGCGATAGGTCGCCGCGTCGAGCAGCGCCTGCGGCATGGTGCGATCCAGGCCGGAGCGCTCGTACACGGCGGACACGTCGGCGATGCGGCCGGCGTCGACCCAGGCCCGCAGCGAGCTGCCGAGGAACGTCTGCCAGACGTCGGGCGGATCACCGGCCCGCAGGCGTGCGGCGAGCGCGACCTGCGCATTGCTGCCACCGCCGCCGGCGATGGCGCCGTCCACGATCTCGACGTCGGGATGGGCCGATGTGAACGCCTCGAGCAGTACGTCCAGTGCGGGCCGTTCCGAGGACGAAGCCCACCAGGAGACGACCTCCAGCCGGTCGGTCGCTTCGGAGAAGTTGGCTTGCTGCCCGCCGCTGCAGGCGGCGAGCACGAATGCCAGCGTGATCAACCAATATCGCCTCATGCCGATCGTTCTCCAACCTGGTTCGGCGTCGCCTTCAGATCGAAGACGGCGAAACTGGTGACGACGACGAAGCACAAGGCGGGCACGATGAACGAGAACGCCGGGCTCGTCTCGTCGAGCAGCCAGCCCTGAATGAGAGGCATGATGGCGCCGCCGACGATGGCCATCACCAGGCCGGCCGCGCCGAACTTCATCGCCGGCCCGAGGCCTTGCAGGGCCACGCCGTAGATCGTCGGGAACATCAGCGACAGGCAGAACGACAGCGCGACGACAGCCGCCACACCCGCCACGTTCGGCGAGAACATGGCGAAGACGCACAGCAGCACCGCGAGTGCGCCGAGCACCATCAGGACTTTCGTGGCGCGGATCCGGCCGATGACCCACGTCATGACGAACCGGGATATCAGGAACACGATCAGGCTGACCTGCAGGAGATAGCCGCCGAGTTCCAGTGAACCGTTGAGCGCCTGCTGCGAGTACTGGATCAGGTACGTCCATGTGCAGACCTGCGCGGCGACGTTGAAGAACTGCGCGATCACGCCGTAGACGTAGCGCTTGTTCGACAACAGGATCTTCAGGGGCCGCCTGCCGTCCAGGTCACCCGACTCGAACTCCTCGACGATGGGCGGTGACTTCTTGATCGCGATCACCAACCCGATCGCGATGAGAACGAAGCCGAGGCCCAGGTACGGCCCCATCACGGCGCCGAGTTGGCCGGCCCGGACGGTATGTTCCTGAGAAGGCGTCAGATTGGCCATGTTCACCGGCTCGTCCAGCTTCGGCAGGATGAGGGTGGCGGCCAGAAGCACACCGATGTTCGTGCCGACGGGGTTGAACGCCTGCGCGAAATTCAGCCGCCGGGTCGCGGTCTCCTCGGGACCCAGTGACAGCACGTAGGGATTGGCGGACGTCTCGAGGATCGAGCAGCCGGCCGCGATGGCGAACAGCGCGATCAGGAACGCCTCGTAGGTCATGATCTTGCTGGCCGGATAGAACGCCATCGCCCCCGCAGCGGCGAGCAGTACGCCCGAGAGCAGGCCGGCCTTGTATCCGAATCGCTCGTTGATGAACGCCGCCGGGATTGCCAGCAGGAAGTACGCCCCGAAGTACGCCAGCTGCACCAGGGACGCCTGGAAGGTGTTCATGTCGAAGATCTGCTTGAACCCCGCCACCATCGGCGTGGTGAGGTCGGCAGCGACGCCCCAGGCGGTGAAACAGCAGATCAGGACCACGAACAGCAGGCCCATCCCCGGGTACACCAGGCCGCCCTTGGCAGTCTTGGGCGCGGCGGCGTCGGCGGGCTGGTCGGCGTGATCGGTCGTCGTCATGATCAGTACCTCTCTCGTACTGAGGGATCAGCCGAGGCTTCGACCTGTGATGTGGATCACGCTACTCAGCCTGCGCCACCGCGGGGTGACATTGCCGATGACGTTCGTCGCGCGCGGTGACCGGCTGGACCCAGCGATCGCTCAGCAATCCAGAGGATTTCCACAAGCAACCCTTCGAGCTCCCTCAGTACTCGCGCGCACAGTGGTGTCATGACCGCTTCGATCGCACCCCGCCGGAGGTCCGCCGACGCAGCGTCCGGCAACGGACGTCGCGGATGGTGGCGAAGCACCCTGGCCGCCAGAACCGCCCTCGCCGCCGCGTTCATGGTGATGCTGCTCGCCCTCATGTACGCCACGGGCCAGTGGGCGCACGTGGTCGCCTCGCTGGCCGGCTTCGCCACCGCGATCACCTTGATCGCCGTCGGCATGATCGGGTGGGAACGCGTCGTCGGGTCAGCCCGGTCGGCGGGCCTCATCGAGCAGTGACGCGAGGCCTCAGCCTCGCGAGGTTCCGGCCAGCGAGGACGGGTCGACGACGAAGTCGAAGTATGTGTCCGGATGAGCCTCCGGCTTGAAGGTGAAGTGCCACCACTCGTTCGGGTAGTTCTCCAGGCTTTGCGCCGCCAGGCCGTCCTTCAGGCGGAGCCGGTTCTTCAGCTGGTCGCCCTGGACCCTCGGGTCCAATGTGTGCGCGAGCGTGTCGAAGCAGTCGTAGCCCGTGCCCATGTCGATGCCGTTGTCCGGGAACCGTTCGGGCTGGGGGGCAATGCAGTCGACCAGCGGACGGCCGGGGGCTGGCGGTGGTGTCGACTGCGCGGGCAGTGCCACGAGCGTGAGATCCACTGTGCTGCCGCGGCTGTGGCCGGACTTGTCGGCGATGTACCCGTCGGCGAACAGCTGTGACTTGTCCACCCGTGGGTAGTACTCGGCCTTCATCCGCTGGTCGAGGGGATCGTTGGCCCATGCGACGAAGTCGCTGACGGCGCGCTGCGGCCGGTAGCAGTCGTAGACCTTCAGCGAGTAACCGTCCTCGAGGAACTGCTGCTGTGCGCGGCGCAGCGCCTCGGCCGCCGGGCGGGTGAGGATGCACATGGGCGCGCGGTATCCGTCGACCGGATCGCCGGTGAAGTTGTGCGGCGTTGCGTAGCGGATGTCCATCAGGATCGTGGGGTCGACGTCGCTGAGCGAGACGAAGTCAGGCGGAGCGGCGGGATCGACGGCCGACGCGACCGGAGCGGTGGTGACGGTCGCCGCGACGATGGCGACGCAGGCGAGGCCCGTCCTCGAGATCTTCATCCCGCCATTGCAGCACCGTCGCGGCGCGCCGTCGCGGTATTCGAGCCCTCAGCTCACAGCGCGCGGGTCGGCGTTGTGCGGAGCCCGCAACATCGGCGCAGCAGTCACGTTCCCTTCCTGAAATAGCCCTGCGCGACGCTGCTCGAAACCGTTTTCTCTCGGAAGGGTCAGTCATGTCCTATGTCAGTCCGCCCGACTTCGTCGGCAAGATGATCGAAGCCGGAGAAACCAAGGCGCTGATGGCCACCCGGGACACCCTCATCCGCGCCTTCATGGCGGGCGCGGTGCTTGCGCTGTCCGCCGCATTCGCCGTCTCCATCACCGTCCAGACCGGCAATCCGCTCCTCGGTGCGGTGCTGTTCCCGGTCGGCTTCTGCCTGCTCTACCTGATGGGATTCGATCTCGTCACCGGCGTGTTCACGCTGGTGCCGCTCGCGCTGCTGGACAAGCGCCGCGGTGTGACGGTCCGGGCGATGTTCCGCAACTGGGGACTGGTGTTTCTGGGCAATCTCGGAGGGGCGCTGCTGGTCGCGCTGCTGATGGCCATCGTCTTCACCTATGGCTTCAGCGTGGATCCCAACGCCGTGGGCCAGCAACTCGGCGAGATCGGCCACAGCCGCACCGTCGGTTACGCCGAACACGGCGCCGCGGGCATGCTCACCCTCTTCATCCGCGGCGTGCTGTGCAACTGGATGGTTTCCACGGGCGTCGTCGCGGCGATGATGTCGACCAGCGTCTCGGGCAAGGTCATCGCGATGTGGATGCCGATCATGCTGTTCTTCTACATGGGATTCGAACACTCCGTGGTCAACATGTTCCTGTTCCCGACCGGCCTGATGTTGGGCGGTGACTTCTCGATCGGCGATTACCTGATCTGGAACGAGATCCCGACGATCGTGGGCAACATCGTGGGTGGCGTGACGTTCGTCGGGCTCACCCTCTTCGCGACCCACGCGCGCACCGGGGCGCCCCGCACCGTCGTGCCCGACATGCCTGCGGCGGTCGCGGTCGCGCTCGAGACGAACGGGGCGCGTTCGTGACCCCGATCATGCCGAAGTCCGAGGCGGCCGAACTCGTGGTGGCGGCCCGTATTCGCAAGAAGCTCAGCTGGGCGGACGTCGCCGCCGAGATCGACGCGCCGCTGGTCTGGACGGTGGCCGCGCTGCTCGGTCAGCACCCGATGACGGCCGCGCAGGCTGACAAGGTGTGTGCGTTGCTCGAACTCGACGGGCCGGTCTCGGAGAGCCTGCAGCGGCAACCCAGCCGGGGCATCGACCCGGCGGCACTCGCCGATCCCACGATCTACCGGTTCCAGGAGGCGCTCGCCGTGTACGGTCCGGCGCTCAAGGAGCTGATCCACGAGGAGTTCGGCGACGGCATCATGAGCGCCATCAACTTCAACATCGAGTTCGGGCGGCGGCCGCACCCCGACGGCGATCGGGTGGTGGTCACCTTCGACGGGAAGTTCCTCGACTACCGCTGGTGAGGGCCACGCGGCGGCGCACATTCGTTCATCGAGAACCTAATGCAGCGGTGACGGTGATCGGGTCACGCGCGTCCACCTGATCGCAGAGAACGGCACCGCGCCGACCGGGGGGAGAACCTGCCCGATCGTGCAGCGACTCGCCGCGTCGCGGCGGGGCGCACTATGTTGACCGCGATGTCCACGCCGTCTGCCTTCCCGCGCGGAATGGCGCTGCTCGTGGCCGGCGCCTTCTTCATGGAGATCCTCGACGCCACGGTCATCGCGCCCGCCATCCCGCTCATCGCCGACTCGTTCGGCGTCGCGGCCGTCGACGTCAACGTCGCCATCTCGGCCTACATGGTGACGGTCGCCGTACTCATCCCCGCCACCGGATGGATGGCCGACCGGTTCGGCGTACGGCGGGTCTTCATCACCGCCATCGCGCTGTTCACCGTGGCCTCCGTCGGGTGCGCGGTAAGCACCACACTGCCGATGCTGGTCGGTATGCGGGTGCTGCAGGGGGTCGGCGGCGCGATGATGGTGCCGGTGGGGCGGCTGGCGGTGCTGCGCCGATCCGGCAAGTCGGACAGGGTCCGGGCGATCGCCCTGCTCACCTGGCCCGCGCTGACGGCGCCCGTGCTGGCGCCGGCGCTGGGCGGCGCCATCGCGACCTACGGATCGTGGCGATGGATCTTCCTGATCAACATCCCGATCGGAATCATCGGATTCCTGTTGGCGCTTCGCCTCGTTCGCGGTGGTCCGACGTCGTCGTCGAGGTCGCTGGACTGGCGCGGCATGCTGATCATCGGCACGGGAATCGCCACTGCGCTGATCTCACTCGAACACATCCGCGTGAGCGGAACCGACTGGTGGTTCGTCGGGATCGGCGGCGCGGCTGCCGTGCTGCTGCTGGGTTCTGCGTTCCGTCACCTCCTGCGTGTGCCGGAGCCGTTGGTGCGACTCGCGGTATTGCGCGTTCAGACGCTGCGGGTCACCGTGACAGCCGGGTCGTTGTACCGCATGGTGATCACCGCGGTGCCGTTCCTGCTGCCGCTTCAGTTCCAGCTCGTCTTCGGGTGGTCGCCGGTCGCGGCAGGCCTCATGGTCGCCGCATTGTTCGCCGGCAATCTCAGCATCAAGCCCGCCACCACTCCGCTGATGCGCAGATTCGGCATCCGACAGGTATTGCTGGTCAACGGAATCGCCTCGGTCGGTTGGTTCGGGCTGTTGGCGACGATGCGGCCCGGACTGCCCGTCGCGGTGATCGCGGTGATCCTGTTCGTCAGTGGCGCGCTGCGCTCGATCGGATTCACCGCCTACGCCACGCTGGCCTTCTCCGACGTGGAAGGCGACGACCTCACCCACGGGAACACGCTGAACGCATCGGTCCAGGAGCTGGCGGCCGGACTCGGAATCGCCGTCGCCGCACTGCTACTCAGCGTTCTCGCGTCGTATCAGACGGCGTACCTGGTGCTCGGTGCCGTGCTGGCCGTCACCCTGGTCGAGACGATTCGGCTACCACGCGACGCCGGAGCGCACGTCAGCCGCTGAATGCGATAGCCCGGTCACTCGCCGCCGCCCCCGCCGCCCCCGCCGCCCCCGCCGCAGCCACCGCCGCCGCTACTCGAGCCGCCACCGCTACAGCCGCTTCCACCGTGACCACCGTGGTCGCCGTCGCCGGCACTCCAGGAATCCGAATCGCCGTGTCCGCGCGAAGCTCTGCGGGCGACAGCCAGAGAAACGATGATCGCGACAGCGGCGGTCACGACGGCGATGCCGATGACTAGGACCGTGGCCGACATGCGGCAAGCGTACGCCCGCCGAAAGCGCTCGCCTATTGTGGATTTGGCAAGGACTGTCACATTTCGTGCGCGCCGCGCGACATACCGGCATGACCTTGGACAAGCTTCGAATCATCGGTTCTGCGTTGGCGCCGGCTGCTCTGTTTGCGCTGATCACCGCGGTCGCGCCCGAAGCGGTCGCCGCACCGTGCCCGGACGTGGAGGTGGTCTTCGCCAGGGGGACCACGGAACCGCCGGGCGTGGGCGGCACCGGCGGGGCTTTCGTCGACGCGCTTCGTTCACAGCTCGGTTCGCGTTCGCTCGGCGTGTACGCGGTAGTTTATCCCGCGAGCAACGACTTCGACTCCAGCACACCGGCGGGTGCCCGCGACGCCGCCGGCCGCATCCGGGCGACGGCGGCGAACTGCCCGAACACCAGGATGGTGCTCGGCGGGTACTCCCAGGGCGCTGCGGTCATCGACATGGCCACCGGTCAACTGCCGCCCGAGGTGGCCGACCACGTCGCCGCGGTGGCCGACTTCGGGGGTCCCAGAAGCACATTCGCCGACAGCCTGTCGCCCGGCCCGTCACCGGTCATCGCGCCGGCCTACGCCGGCAAGCTCATCGACCTGTGCGTGCCCAACGACCCGATCTGCTTCCAGGGCGGCTGGGACATGGGAGCACACGGGGCGTATGTGGCTGACGGCTTGGTGAACCAGGCCGCGGCGTTCGCCGCGGGACGTGTCTAGCCCGTCCTCTCAGGCGGCGGCCTTGGTGTCTTTTGCGCCGGGTCACACGCGTCGACAACTCTCACCGCCGACCATGCGACTGATCTACGATTCTTCGCACGATCCGGGGGAGAGGAAAGCATGAAGATCCAACGACTTTGCGCAGTGGTGATCGGTGCGATCGGTTGCGGCGCCGCATTCAGTGCGTCGGCCGCGGCCACTCCTCCGGAGGGGGACGTACTCCGCACCGATCTGGCCAAGGGCGTCACCGACGCGCCCGTGTCCATCGTCACCGAGGCCGGACGGCCGACGACGTTGATCGTGCAGAACCTCGTGCTCAAGCCGGGGGCGGACAGCGGCTGGCACACCCATGACGGGACGGAGTTCTCCGTCATCACCGCAGGCGGTGTCGCCCTGCAGCAGGCGCCCGGCTGCGCCGTCGTGCGGTACGGCCAGGGCCAGGCGGTGTTCATCCCGGCCGGCGTCCCGCACCGCGTCGAGAACGACGGCCCCGTCGACGCCACGGTGGTCGTCAACTACACCCTGCCCGCCGGCGCGCCACCGCGCGGCGATTCACCCGACGTCTGCGGGAAGTGACCCGGCTTCGGGATCGGCGGCGCGGCGACGTCGCGTCAGCATCACTTTGGTGACAGAGACGATCACCGGTAACGACGACAGGCACGCGATCCCCAGCACCAGCAGTTCGAGATGGCGCGAGACAAAGGGGACGTTGCCGAGGTGATATCCGACCGCGGGCAATCCGAAACCCCAGATGACGCAACCGATCGCGTTGAAAGCCGTGAACACCGTGTGGCGCATGCCTGCGATCCCGGCCACCACCGGCGTGAAGGTGCGGACAACGCCGATGAACGGTGTGATGGTGAGGATCTTCGGACCGTACCTGGCGAAGAAGTCGTGTGACTCGGCCAGATAGCGCCGCTTGTAGATCCGGGAGTCCGGGCGTTCGTACAACCTCGGCCCGATCCGTCGCCCGACGAGGTAGCTGCATTGGCTGCCCGCGATCGCGGCGACGGTGGCGCACGGCATCAACGTCCAGATGCTGACGTCGGCCGCTGCCTGTGCGGCGATCACGCCGGCGGTGAACAGCAGCGTGTCGCCGGGCAGGAAGGGAAAGAACAGGCCGCACTCGATGAACACGATGACCATGACGCCGACGACGATCGCCGACGCGAAGAGTCCGCCCTCGCCGAGCCAGTACATCGGATCGAGGAACTCCGGGCCCGCCGCGAGGATCACACTCGGCGAAGCTACCGCCGCGAGGTTTCGGGCCGGCGAACGGCGGCCGAAGTGTCCCCGCGCACGGGTTCTGGCGACATGTGGCCGGTGGGTGAACACGGAGTAGCGACAGGGTTATCGACGTGTGGGTTCACCCCGGGGCAGGGATCATGGGCCGGTGGAGGCTTTCGCATCGGTTTACGTCGACATGGCGGCCAGTCCAGCCGCGGTGCGGGCGGCGGTGACCGACCTGCCGCTGCCCGAAGGTGTGCTCGAGGCGGTCGTCGACGACCGCTCCGTCACCGACACCTTCGGCTGCCGCATCGCCGTCGACCTCACCGGGACCTTCGACGAGCAGGGGGACGGTCTGACGATCGCCCGCGAGTACGCCAGGCAACTCTCCGCGCTGCTCGGGGTTCCCGCGTTCGCATTGCCCGACCTGCTACGGCTCGACTCGCCGCACCGCTTCCTGCAGTGAGTCCGCGCCGGCGGGCAATTCGGCTGCAGCGCAGTTCAATCGCCCCGGTAGGGTGCTACCGGTGCCTCAGACTTCCTGGACCGGGGATCCGGTGTGGCTGGCCGAGGTGCTGCGAACAGAGGGCGTGCACCCGGTCGAACATCCCGGTTGGCGAACGCGCGGGCACGGCGACTTCCGCGACATCCGCGGCGTCATGGTCCACCACACCGGTTCGGACAGGGCCGACGCCGCATCCATCGCGAACGGACGGCCCGATCTGCCCGGCCCGCTGTCGCAGCTGCACGTCGCGCGCGACGGCACCGTCACCGTCGTCGCCGCGGGCGTGGCCTGGCATGCGGGCGTCGGGATGTATCCCTGGCTGCCGACGAACATGGGCAATTGGCACACGATCGGCATCGAATGCGCCAACAGCGGCACCGGCCCGTCCGCGCCGCACCGGATGAACTGGCCCGACGCGCAGTATCTGGCCCTCGTCCGTTGCTGTGCCGCGATCAACCGGCGGCTGGCGCAGACGGCGGACCGCACCATCGGTCACAAGGAGTACGCGGGGCGGGCGCAGGGCAAGTGGGATCCCGGAGCGATCGACATGCACCTGCTCCGCCGCGACGTACAGGCGCGCATCGGTGTGCTGCCTGCGTCCGCGTCGACGCCTGCCCCGGGGCTGCCGATCGGTCAGTACGCCGACACACTGCTGTTTCGCGGTTCGACGGGCGCTCAGGTCGCCGAACTGCAGCGGCGACTGAAGTACGGCTATGCCGCCTACGGCGGGCACCTGATGATCGACGGCGTGTACGGCCGGGAGACCGAGGCGGCGGTCCGGGAGTTCCAGCGACGCACCCCTGACCTGGTCGTCGACGGGGTGGTCGGGCCGGCGACGGCTGCCGCCCTTCAGCTGCGGATCGTCCCGGCGGTCGGCGCACGATCGGTGGCCGACGCGGGGGTCTGACGCCTCTATCGACGGCCCAGCGAACACACCCGGGGGCGGTATCCGTCCGCGGAGACCACCTCCACCGCAAGGGTTCATGCGGTGGCGATCGCTGTCAGATGTTTGCTGAGGCCCGAACCTGTGATTTACCCCTCACTTCCACGATGAATACTAAGAAAGCCTTAGTCGCGCACACGACGAAAATGATCGAACGATAATTGCTGTGGGAATATCAGTCCAGCTCAGATTGATAATTGTCTTCGCCGCTAAAGGGTAACAACTGCATAACGATGCGTTTCTTAAGCATGGCCTGAGAGCAAAGAACGTTACTGCCGTGGTCCGGCGAACTCGGTGTCTTATCCGCCCAATTCACATCGCTACACTCGATCGGGACCGCGCCCTGGGGGCGTAGAGACAGCTGCAATCGAGAGCCGGTGCACAGCTATACCGGCGGAGGTGCCGAACACCATGGCAAATATCTTCACCCGCGCGAGCGGGTCCACCCACGACGAGTCGTCAGACGTCGTCACCACCGATCAGGACCTCACCGTCATCGGATCGGTCACGATCGGCCGACCCATCGGCGACCTGACCGTCGACCCCGACAGCGGAGCGGTCGTCGCGACGCACCTCGGGGTGCGCGCCGTCTCGGTCCTCGACGCCGACGCGGCGGCGGTCACCGCCCTCGTCCGGGCGCCGGGGGAGCCGTTCGCCGTCGCGGCGACCGGTGACCGCGCGTACGTGACGACGACATCGTCGACCACCGACGGCGTCGCGGTGATCGACACGGTCGGCGCGTCGGTGCTCGCCGAGTACCCGTTGGCCTTCGGCGTCACCGCACTGGCGGTCAGCCCCGACGGCAAGAAGGTCTTCGCAGGCCGCAGCAGCTACGACCACGTCGACGTCGCGGTGATCGACACCACGGCCGAGCGGGCCGGCACCATCGACGTGGCCACCGGCCCCGGGATCAACGTCGACGCGCTGCGCGTCGACGCGGCAGGCAAGCGCCTCTACGTCGCGGCTTCCGACACCGAGGGCAGTCGCCTGCTGGTGATCGACGTGGAGACCACCCAGGTCGTGGCGACGGTCAGGATCGGCGCCCCGATTCGCGACCTCGCCCTCGTCGACGACACCACCGCCTACGTGCTCACGTCACACCGCACCCTCGGCGGCGCCGTCGAGACCGTCGACCTCTCGACGAACAAGGTGACCGGCATCGTCGAGATCGGCCGCGCGCCGGTGCAGTTGGCGCTCAGCGCCGACGGCAGCCGGGCCTACATCGTCGACTACAACCATGTCGCGGTGCTGTGCACGCGCACCAACGAGGTGCTCCACACCGTCCAGGTGGAGGCGCGCCCGTCGTGCATCGCGCTCAGCGCCGACGGCAGCCGGCTCTACGTCGCCGACTACGCAGGCACCGTGACCGCGTTCTCGGTCGCGTCGATGCAGCCGCTGGTGTACTCGCAGACCGCGGCCACCGACCGCATCCCGTCTCAGGCTCGCGAGCTCGTCGCCGTCTGACCGGGTTCAGCGCCACTCGTAACGGGTCTTGGGGCGGCCGGCCTTTCCGTAGTCGGTGGCGCGGGTGACGGTGCCGTCGTCGGCGAGCCGCTCGAGGTAGCGCCACGCCGTGACCCGTGACACCCCGATCTGCCTGGCCACCTCGTCGGCCGTCAGACCCTCGGCGGCGTCGCGGACGATTCGGGCGATCTCGTCGGTGGTGCCCGCGGCCGCACCCTTGGGCGTCACCGACCTGTCGGTGGCGATCCGCAATTCGGCCAGTGCCCGGTCGACCTCGACCTGACTGGCCGCGTCGGTGCCCGCGGGCAACGCGTCACGGTAGCGGCGGTAGCGCTCGAGGCGGTCGCGGAACGCCGCGAAGGTGAACGGTTTGAGCAGGTATGCGAGCGCGCCGTGGGACACCGCGGCGCGCACCATCTCCAGATCCCGCTCCGACGTGATCGCGATGATGTCGGGTGCGGGCCGCAACCCCGAAAGCGCCGACGCCAGCGAGATCCCGCTCGCGTCGGGCAGTCCGATGTCGAGCAGCACGAGGTCGATCGGAGCGTCCGACGCCGCTGCCTCGGCCGCCAACCGCATGCCGTCGCGCGCGGTGTGCGCGACGGCCGCCGTCGTGAACCCCGGCAGCCGGCCGAGATACACCTGATGCGCCTCGGCGATCAACGGGTCGTCCTCGACGATCAGCACCGAGATCACGACGCCTCCCGCGGCACGGTCACCGTCACCACCGAACCGTAGGTGACGTCGGCGGTCAGCGTGCCCCGATGGCGGTCGACCACCTGCGCCACCAACGCGAGTCCGAGGCCGTGCTGGTCGGCGTCCGTGCCGGACTTCGTCGAGTACCCGCGCTGCATCGCCCGCCGGAACGCCTGGGCGTCCATCCCTGACCCGCTGTCGGCCACCCGCATCAGCAGGGTGTCGTCGTCCAGGGTCACGGTCACCTCCACCCACGGGTCGTCGCGGTCGCACGCGTCCATCGCGTTGTCGACGAGATTGCCCAGCACCGTGACCATCTCCTGACCGGTCAGCGGCACGTCATCGGCATCCGACGGCAGGTGGGTGTCCTCGGTGACGGTCAGCGCGATGCCCCGCTCGTCGGCCTGCGCGGTCTTGCCGAGCAGGAGCGCCACCAACGCCGGCTCGCCGACGGCCTCGGAGAGCCGGTCGACGAGGCGCTGCGACAGCTCCAGCTCGCGGGTCGCGAACGTCACCGCGTCCTCCGGCCTGCCCATCTCCACCATGGTGACGACGGTGTGCAGCTTGTTGGCGGCTTCGTGCGCCTGCGCGCGCAGCGAGTCGGCGAGCACCTGCAGGGAGCTGAGTTCGCCGAGCGCACCCTGTAATTCGGTGCGATCGCGGACCGTCACCACCTCGGACTCCGATTCGGCGACCCGCGAGCGGTTCACCACCAGCACCCGTTCGTCGGTGACGTGCACCTCGTCGCGCACACCGGGGTCGTGGGCGCGCAGGAAGTCGGGCAGTGCCGAGGCGTCCACCGGGCCGGGCGGCAGCCCGAGCAGGCGGCGGGCCTCGTCGTTGACCAGCGCGACGCCGTTGCGGTCGAGCACGATCAGACCCTCCGACACCGAATGCAGGATCGCGTCGTGGTGTTCGTACATCACCCGCAGTTCGTCGGGCCGCAGGCCGTGGGTCTGCCGGAGCAGGCGTCGCCGGATGAGCCACAGCCCGAGCGACGACACCACAAGCGCCGCAGCGCTCACCGCGGCGATCGTGGGGACCTGGCCGCGCCATCGCTGCGCGAGGGTCTGCTGGGTGATCCCCGCCGAGACCAGCCCGACGATCTCACCGGACCCGTTGCGCACGGGCGCGACCGCCCGGATCGACGGACCCAGCGTGCCGGTGTAGACCTCGCTGAACGTCTCACCGCGCAGGGCGGGCTCCGTCGTGCCGAGGTACCGGCCGCCTATCTGGCGGGGATCGGTGTGGGTGTAGCGGATGCCGTCGGGCGCCATGATGGTGATGAACGCGATGTCGGTGTGCATCCGGACCGCCTCGGTGACCGGTTGCAGAGCCGCTGTGGCAGTGCCTGATTCGATCGCCGACGCCGTCGACGGTGCGTCGGCCAGCGCGGTGGCGATGGCGATCACCTGCTGACGCGCGGCCTCGTCGCCGTCGCGGCGCGCGTCCAGCAGCGCCAGCACGCTGCCGGCCAGCACGATCACGGCGATCACCACGATCTGCATCGCGATCGCCTGACCGGCCAGCGACCGCGGCCAGGCTGTCCACCGCACCGGGCGCCCGCCTAGTCCGCGCCGAGATCCGCTGCGGCGATTGTGAAGACCTCGTCGGCGCAGCCGACGGCGACGAAATGCCCTGCCCCGGGTACCGGATGCCACTGCGCGCCGGGCATCCGTTCGGCCACCGTCGCGTTGATCGACGCCGGGACCAGCCGGTCGTCGAGTCCCTGCCACAGATGCACCGGACGTTCGATGGCCGTCACGTCGAAAGCCCACTGCCGGTACAGCAGGTCGGCGTCGCGCACCAATCCCTCGCTGCCCTGCGCGAAGCACTCGGCGCCGGCGTCGGCGAAGGCGGCCGCGTTGTGGGCCTGCTGAAGGATCTCCCGGTCGTAGTCGTTGACGGCCTTGCGCACTTCTTTCAGGTAACTCCGCGGGAAGCGGGTGGCCGTCAACCCGACCGCCGCGTACATCAGATGGAAGCCCGGCCGGAAGCGCAGCGCCAAGGTGCCGCCGAACGCGTCGGCTCTCGACAGCCGGCCGGCCGCCCAGTTGTCACCGAAGGCGCCGTAGCTGCCCGGGGCCAGACTGCTGACGTGGCGCAGCCGTGCCGGGTCGAGGTAGGCCGCGGCGGCCAGCGCCCACGGGCCGCCCTCCGACCAGCCCGTCACACCGAATTCGTGGCGGCCCAGTGCGTCGGCGACCGTGGTCAGGTCCTCGGTCCAGCCGCGGTAGGTGCGATTGCGCTGCCGGGTGGAGCGCCCGAAGCCGGGACGGTCGACGCAGACGAACCGCAGCCCTCGGGCCGCCGCCGCGTCCGCGAACAGGCGCGCCTCGAGCCTGCTGCTGGGCCCGCCGTGGTTGTGTAGCACCAGGGGCCCGCCCGGGTTTCCCACTTCGAGATAGCTCAAGGTGCGGCCGTCCGGCGTCGTCACCTGACCTTCGGCGCCGTCCGTGTCGTCGACCACCCTTCCGCCTCCCGCTGCACTTAATGAACTAAAGCGTGACCTGGCTCACGTCCTCGCCGAACCTACTTGCAGATCACATTCGCTGTCGACCTTGGAGAAGAGCCATGAGCGTGACCCTGGACCCGCCCCCGCCGTCGCAACCCGATCCCACGCCTGAGCCGCCCAAGCGCCGCGACCGCACACATTGGCTCTACATCGCGGTCGTCGTCGCCGTGGTGGCCGGCGTGGTGGTGGGCCTGCTCGCCCCCGAGGTCGGCAAGAGCGTCGGCATTCTCGGCACGATGTTCGTCGACCTGATCAAGATGATGATCGCCCCCGTCATCTTCTGCACGATCGTGTTGGGCATCGGATCGGTACGCAAGGCCGCCACCGTCGGCAAGCTCGGTGGCCTGGCCTTCGTCTACTTTCTCGCGATGTCCACCTTCGCCCTCGCCATCGGCCTGGTGGTCGGCAACATCCTGCACCCCGGCAGCGGGCTGAACCTGTCCGAGAGCACCGCGGGCAAGGGTGCGGAGCTGGCCGAGAAGGCCCACGAGTCGGGCGGCATGCTCGACTTCGTCCAGGGCATCATCCCCGAGACGCTGTTCTCCTCGCTGACCGAAGGCAGCGTGCTGCAGGCGCTGTTCGTCGCGCTGCTCGTCGGATTCGCGCTGCAGGGCATGGGCACCGCAGGCGAGCCGGCATTGCGGGCCATCGCCTCGCTGCAGAAGCTGGTGTTCAAGGTCCTGGTGATGATCCTGTGGCTGGCCCCGATCGGCGCCTTCGGCGCCATCGCCAACGTGGTGGGTCAGACCGGCTGGTCGGCGGTCACGCAGCTGCTCGGCCTGATGCTCGGCTTCTACATCACGTGCATCATCTTCGTGTTCGGTGTGCTCGGCGTCATCCTGCGGGTGGTGTCCGGCGTGTCCATCTTCAAGCTGGTGCGCTACCTGGCGCGCGAGTACCTGCTGATCGTGTCGACGTCGTCGTCGGAATCGGCGCTGCCGCGGCTGATCGCCAAGATGGAGCACCTCGGCGTCGACCGCACCACCGTCGGTGTCGTTGTCCCGACCGGTTACTCGTTCAACCTGGACGGCACCGCGATCTACCTGACGATGGCGTCGCTGTTCATCGCCGGAGCACTCGGCGACCCGCTGTCGGTTGGCGAACAGATCGGGCTGCTGGTGTTCATGATCGTCGCGTCCAAGGGTGCGGCCGGGGTCACCGGCGCAGGCCTGGCCACCCTGGCAGGCGGTCTGCAGGCGCACCGCCCGGACCTGCTCGACGGTGTGGGCCTGATCGTCGGTATCGACCGGTTCATGTCAGAGGCCCGCGCGCTGACCAACTTCTCCGGCAACGCCGTCGCCACCATCCTCGTCGGTTCGTGGACCCACACGATCGACAAGGGCAGGGTCGACTCCGTCCTGCGCGGTGACGATCCGTTCGACGAACTCACCATGGTGGACGACGACCACGCGGACAGGCGGCAGACCGTCACCGCCTGACCGACACGCGAAGAGCCCGGCCGACACTCCTCGGCCGGGCTTTTCGCTGCGGTGAACCTTTTCGGTGCCTCTGCCGTCGAGCCTTCTGAAGCAGTCAACGACGAATGAAGGGCACGACCATGAAGACCTACCTGTTGATCACCACCGGTATCGCGGCCGCGGCCTGCGCGGCGATCCTCGCGCCGGCGGCAGTGGCCGAGGCGGCTGCCGACTCGGCGAGCCTGACCATCGCCACCCTCGAGGCACAGGGTTTCGACGTGAAGGTCAACCGGTTGGGCAGCGCGCCGCTCGACGAATGCGTCGTCACCGACATCAAGAACCCGCGCAGGCAGACCGGATTCGTCCTGCGCGACGAGGACGGCGACAACCCGTTCGCCACCGGCGACAACCGACGCCAGACGATCACCGTCTCGGTGGACTGCTCACGCTGAGGGTGTCAGCGCGAGCAGTTCAGCGACACCGAGATGGTGCGGACGACGACCTCGATCAACCTGTCGTCGTAGTCGTCGTCCCACCATCGGTACTGACCGTTGTTGGGTTCCAGCCGTATGGTCTCTTGGGGATTGCGGATCCCGGTGACGGTGCATTGGTCGAGCGGTGCGGAACCGATCCGGTCGATGTTGACCGTGTAACCGGCGTCCTCATAGCGGGTGATGGTCTCCAGCGCCGTTTCCTCGGCCGACGCGAGACCGGCGGGTACGGCCAGCACCCCACACATCGCCAGTACCGCCGCGCCCAGTGCTGTCTTCGCATTCATGACCGAACCTCCTGGTTCACCTCAACCATCCTCTGAATACATCGCCGGCGGAAGCCCAAACGTTCCGGAGCCCGGGCGTTCGACAGCACCAATCGGAGGACTCCGCCGGCGCCCCCGCATTAGCATCGCGCCCAACCGGAGGGGAGGCGTTCGATGCGCAGCACCATGCAGGACTGTCCGTTGACGATCGCGGCGATCATGCGGCACGCCGCGACCGTGAACGGCGACCGCGCCGTCACCACCGCCACCGGCGAGGGCGGCTACCGCACGATGAGCTACCGCGAAGTCGGTGACCAGGCCGCCCGGCTGGCCAACGCGCTGCGGCGGCTCGGCGTCACCGGCGACGAACGCGTCGGCACGTTCATGTGGAACAACGCCGAACACCTGGCCGCCTACCTCGCGGTGCCGTCGATGGGTGCGGTGCTGCACACGCTGAACATCAGGCTGTCGCCCGAACAGATCGCGTTCATCGCCAACGAGGCCGAGGACAGGGTGATCATCGCCGATGTCTCGCTGGTCGCTCAGCTCGCGCCCGTGCTGCCGCTGCTGGACACTGTGCACACCGTGATCGCCGTCGGCGACGGTGACCTCGACCGGCTCGATTCGCCGCACATGAGGGTGCTGCGCTACGCCGACGTCGTCGCCGACGAACGTCCGGTCTTCGACTGGCCGGCGATCGACGAGAATTCGGCGGCCGCGATGTGCTACACCAGCGGCACCACCGGCAATCCCAAAGGCGTTGTCTACAGCCACCGTTCGAGCTACCTGCACTCCATGAACGCCTGTACGGCCAACGCGTCGGGTATCGGCTACAGCGACTCGGTGCTGCCGATCGTGCCGATGTTCCACGCCAATGCCTGGGGTCTGCCGTACGCGGCGCTGATGGCCGGCGCCGATCTGGTGCTGCCCGACCGGTTCATGGACGCGGCATCGCTGATCGACGTCATCGAGGCGCAACGGCCCACGGTGGCCGGCGCGGTGCCCACCATCTGGAACGACATCCTGCACCGGATCGAATCGTCTTCGGGGCACGACATCTCGTCGTTGCGGCTGATCACCAGCGGCGGGTCGGCGGTGCCCGTCTCGCTGATGCGCGCCTACGAGCAGCTCGGTGTGCGGATCGTGCAGGCGTGGGGGATGACCGAGACGTCGCCGCTGGCGACCGTGGCGCATCCGACACCCGGTGTGAGCGAAGACGAGCGGTGGATGCAGCGTGCGTCGCAGGGCCGCCCGGCGTGCGGGGTCGAGGTGCGGATCGTCGACGACGAGGGCAACCCGCTGCCACACGACGGCAAGGCGGTCGGCGAGATCGAGGTCCGCGGGCCGTGGATCACCGGCGGCTACTACCGCGGCCGCGACGGCGAGAAGTTCGACGACGGATGGCTGCGCACCGGCGACGTCGGCCGCGTCGACCCGCAGGGCTTCGTCACACTCACCGACCGTGCCAAGGACGTCATCAAGTCCGGCGGCGAGTGGATCTCATCGGTCGAACTCGAGAACCACCTCATCGCGCACGAGGCGGTGCTCGAGGCGGCCGTCGTCGGCGTGCCCGACGACCGGTGGCAGGAGCGCCCGCTGGCGGCGGTGGTGCTCAACGAGGGCGCGGCCGCCGATCCCGCCGAACTGCGGGAGTTCCTCGCCGACAAGGTCGTCCGCTGGTGGCTGCCGGAACGCTGGACGTTCGTCGACGAGGTGCCGCGCACCAGCGTCGGCAAGTACGACAAGAAGACCATCCGCGCCCGCCACGCCGACGGCGCCTACGAGGTCATCGAACTGCGGGACTGACGTTTCTCCGGCGAGCAGACGCAAATTCGCACGTCTGTGCCCTCGGCCGTGCGATTTTGCGTCTGCTCGCGCTGGAAGGTGACTACCGCTCGGCGCGCTGGTAGGCCGTGACGACGGCCGCGCCGCCGAGCCCGATGTTGTGCTGCAGCGCTGCTGTCACGTTGTCGACCTGACGCTTGTCGGCGGTGCCGCGCAGCTGCCACGTCAACTCCGCGCACTGCGCCAGCCCGGTGGCGCCCAGCGGGTGGCCCTTCGAGATCAGCCCGCCCGACGGATTGACCACCCAGCGGCCGCCGTAGGTGGTGTCGTTGTTGTCGATCAGCTTCGGGGCCTCACCCTCGCCGCACAGGCCGAGGGCCTCGTAGAGCAACAGTTCGTTGGCCGAGAAGCAGTCGTGCAGCTCGATCACCTGGAAGTCGGTGGGGCCGAGACCGGACTGGTCGTACACCTGGCGCGCCGCCTGCACGTTCATGTCGTAGCCGATGACGTTCTTGGCGCTCCCGTCGAACGTCGACTCGAAGTCGGTGGTCATCGCCTGGCCGACGATCTCCACGGCCTGCCCCGCCAGTCCGTGCTTGTCGATGAACGCCTCGCTGGCCAGGATCGCCGCCCCGGAGCCGTCCGAGGTGGGCGAGCACTGCAGCTTGGTCACCGGATCGGAGATCATCCGCGCGCCAAGGATGTCGTCGAGGCTGTACTCCTCCTGGAACTGTGCGTACGGGTTGTTCACCGAGTGCTTGTGGTTCTTGTAGCCGATCTTGGCGAAATGCTCTGCGGTGGAACCGTGCTGGCGCATGTGCTCGCGGCCGGCGGCGGCGAACATCCACGGCGCGACGGGGAAGGCGAACTCCTCGATCTCGGCCAGCGCCTTGATGTGGCGGCCCAGCGGCGACTCGCGGTCCTCGGCGCCGCCGGCCAGCGCGCCGGGCTGCATCTTCTCGAAGCCGAGCGCGATCGTGCAGTCGGCCAGTCCGCCGCGAATGGTCTGGGCGGCCAGGAACAGCGCCGTCGACCCGGTCGAGCAGTTGTTGTTGACGTTGACCACCGGGATGCCGGTCATGCCCAGCTCGTAGAGCGCGCGGTTGCCCGACGTCGAGTCGCCGCTGCAGTAGCCGACGTAGCCCTGCTGCACCTCGGAGTAGTCGATGCCGGCGTCCTCGAGCGCCTTGGTGCCCGACTCCTTGGCCATCTGCGGGTAGTCCCACCCCTCGCGGCGGCCGGGCTTCTCGAACTTCGTCATCCCGACGCCGACGACGAACACTTTTTCAGGCATGGCTGTGGCCCTTCGCTTATCACCGCAAGTGGTGTAGACCACAATAGAACGTGTTCTAATTCGCCGACAAGGAGGGTGACGTGGGCCTACGGGTCGTGCAGTGGGCGACGGGCGGAGTCGGGGTCGCCGCGATCAAGGGCGTGCTCGAGCACCCCGACCTGGAACTCGCCGGATGCTGGGTGCACTCAGCGGACAAGGCCGGACGCGACGTCGGGGACCTGGTGGGTGTCGACCCGATCGGCATCGCCGCGACCAACAGTGTGGAGGACATCCTCGCCCTCGACGCCGACGCGGTGATCTACGCGCCGTTGCTGCCCAACCCCCAGGAGGTCGAGGCGCTGCTGCGCTCGGGCAAGAACGTCGTCACCCCGGTCGGCTGGTTCTACCCGGGGGAGAAGGAGAGCGCACCGCTGCGTACCGCCGCCGTCGAAGGCGGTGTCACGTTGCACGGCACCGGCATTGCGCCGGGCGGCATCAGCGACAAGTTCCCGCTGATGATGTCGATCATGTCGACCGGTGTGACGTTCGTTCGCGCCGAGGAGTTCTCCGATCTGCGCACCTACGACGCACCCGACGTGCTGCGCTACGTGATGGGTTTCGGCGACACGCCCGAGAAGGCGCTCACCGGACCGATGCAGAAGCTGCTCGACGGCGGTTTCATCCAGTCGGTGAAGATGATCGTCGACGCCATGGGGTTCAACGCCGACCCGCAGATTTGCGCCACGCAGGAGATCGCCGTCGCGACCGCGCCGATCGACTCCCCGATGGGCGCCATCGAACCCGGGCAGGTCGCAGGCCGCAAGTTCCACTGGGAGGCGCTCGTCGGCGACGAGGTCGTCGTGCGGGTCACCGTCAACTGGCTGATGGGACAGGAGAACCTGGACCCGCCATGGGATTTCGGACCGGCGGGCGAGCGCTACGAGATGGAGGCGAAGGGCAACCCGGACTTCGCGGTGACCATCAAGGGATTCCAGCCCGAGAGCGTGGCGGAGGGCCTCGAGTGCAACAACGGAATCGTGGCGACAGCGGCGCACTGTGTGAACTCGGTGCCCGCGGTGTGTGCCGCCGCGCCGGGCATCGCCACCTACCTCGACCTGCCGTTGATCAGCGCCAAGGCGGCGCCGCGGCTGCGCTGACCCGAAGACTCACGGCTGCACCAGAATCCGGATCGGATCGCCGTCGGCCTTCTCCAACTTCTCGATGCCGAGTGCCACGTCCTCCAGCGGAACGACGGCACTGATCGAGCGCGACAGGTCCAGGCGGCCCAGCGAAACTAGTTGAGCCAGTGTGCCGATGTCGGAGTTCTGATACCCGAGGTGTCCGAGCACCTGGCGCTTGAACAGGTTGAAGATCGAGGTCGGCCCGATGGTGGGAGCGTCGGCGCTCATCCCGACACCGACGAGCCTGCCGCCGACGGTCAGGCTGTTCAGGGCCTGCTCGAACGTCGACCCGAGGCCGACCGCGTCGAACGCGACGTCGAGGTTGCGTCCGCCGGTGACCTCGGCGATCCTGCCCGCGAGGTCGGGGTCGCGCGCGTCGAACGCGTGGTCGGCGCCGACGGCCAGCGCCCTGTCGAGGATGGCGGGTTTGATGTCGACCGCGATGATCGGGGCGGCGCCGACCAGCCGGGCGAGTTGGATGATGTGCGTGCCCAATCCGCCGACACCCCAGACGCCGACGGATTCGCCGATACCGACACCGGCCGTCCGGACCACCGCCCCATAGGGCGTCGAGACGGCGTCGGCCAGGATCGCGGCCTGCTCCATCGGCACGTTGTCCGGAATCCTCGTCAGGCCGAACGCCTGAGCCACCGTGTATTCGGCCCAGCCGCCGTCGTAGGCGAACGCCATCAACCGGATGCGCAGGCAGTTCGACATGTCGCCGCGGCGGCAGTTCACGCATTCCAGGCACGGCTTGCCGGCGGCCACCACCACGCGGTCGCCCTCCGCCCAGCCGGTGACGCCGGGCCCGATGGCCGCGACGGTGCCCGACGTCTCGTGCCCCTGGGTGACCACCGGCAGCTGCGAGGGAAATGTGCCGTTGATCAGGCTGAGGTCGGAGTGGCAGATGCCGCAGTACGCGACCTTGACCAGCACCTCACCCGGGCCCGGCGCGGGAACCGGGACGTCCTCCACGGTGACGGTCCTGGTGTCGGCGTAGAAGCGCTGCGCGCGCATGGTGGCCATCCGCCTCACGGTAGGCGACGGCTGGCACACTCGGGACCCGTGACAACGAAAAGGGCACTGGTCCTCGCCGGCGGCGGGATAGCGGGTATCGCCTGGGAGACCGGCATTCTGCAGGGCATCGCCGACGAGTCGCCGTCGACGGCGCAGGCGCTGCTCGGCGCCGACGTCCTGCTGGGCACCTCCGCCGGATCGACGGTCGCCGCGCAGATCAGCAGCGGCACGGGCCTCGACGCGCTGTTCGAGCGCCAATTGGCTACGGCGTCCGCCGAACTCAGTCCGGCCGTCGGCATCGAAGGCATCGTCGAACTGTTCGTCGGCGCGATGGCGCAGCCCGGCCTGACCACCACGCAGAAGCTGCAGCGGATCGGCGAGATCGCGGTGTCCACCCCGACGGTCGACGAGGCGGTGCGGCGCGACGTCATCGCCGCCCGGCTGCCGTCGCACGAGTGGCCCGACCGGGTGCTGCGGATCCCTGCGATCGACACCGCGACCGGTGAACTCGTCGTCTTCGACCGGTCCGCCGGTGTCGGCCTCGTCGACGCCGTGGCCGCCAGTTGTGCGGTGCCCGGTGCATGGCCGCCGGTGACGATCGACGGCCGCCGCTACATGGACGGCGGTGTGGGCAGCACCATCAATCTGCGCTTCGTCGACGACTGCGACGCCGTCGTGGTGCTGGTGCCGTCCGGCCGGAACTCGCCGTCGCCGTTCGGCGGCGGCGCTGCCGAAGAGATCGCCTCACACGGTGACCGGGTGCTCGGGGTGTTCGCCGACGACGACGCGCTCGCCGCATTCGGCGCCAACCCGCTCGACCCGGCATGCCGCATCCCCTCCGCACAGGCCGGGCGGACACAGGGCCGCCGGGTGGCCGCTGAGATCGCGGCGTTCCTCGGCTAGGGGGTCAGCAGCGGGCTGAGGCCCGGCGCCTCCAGCTCGTCGAGCGCGCGCGTCGCCAGCTCGCGGCCGACCTGGATGACCTCAGCGGCGCGGTGGAAGTCGAGGCTGCGGCAGACGGTGCGAGGCACCTCGATCAGCAGATCCGGCGGGTAGCCGGCCAGCGTGTGGCGGGCCAGCGCTGCCTGCGCGATGTCGATGGTGCGGTTCATCACCTCGAAGCTGCTCAGCCGGGGCACCACGACGTCATCCACCTCGTCGAGGTCCTCGGAGCCGTCCCCGTCGGCAGCGTCGTCGACGGTGCCGTCCTCCGGGTCTTCGGTGGTGCCGAACCGGCTGAGCATCGACCGCACCGCGGGCGTGTCGAGCACTGCGCGAGCCGACTTGGTGTCGAGCAGCGCAGATGTGCTGCGCAGCAGGCGGTTCAGCCATTCGGTGTTGACGCCCGACTGGTCGCCGTCGGGTTCGGCGCGCCCGCCGGACTCGCTGCCGCTCAGGCTCACCGCGATCGTCAGGTCGGCGTTGACGGCCGAGATCGGCGCCATCGGCAGCGGGTCGAGGATGCCGCCGTCGGCGAGCAACCGGCCGTCCAGCACGTAGGGCATGATCACGCCGGGAATGGCGATGGAGGCGCGGATCGCCTCGTCGAGCGGCCCGCGCTGCAACCACACCGACTTGCCCGCGATCAGATCCGTCGTCACCGCGGTGTACGGGATCGGGAGGTCCTCGATCGCCACCTCGCCGAGGATCTCGCGGACCGCGTCGATGATCTTCTCGGCCCGCAGCACCCCGGCGGCGGTGATCGCCGGATCGAGCAGCCGGAGCACCGCACGCTGCGTCAGGCCCTTCGCCCACTCGGCGTACTCGTCGAGCTTCCCCGCTGCGTGCAGGCCGCCGACGAGGGCGCCCATCGACGACCCCGACACCCCGACGACCTCGTAGCCGCGGCCGCGCAACTCGTCGATCACCCCGATGTGCGCGTAGCCACGAGCCCCGCCGCTGCCCAGCACCAGAGCGACCCGCTTGCTCATGGCGCTATTGTGCGCCCTGCCGGTTCGAAACGGTCAGCCGCACAACTCGCCGGCCGCCGCCTCGACCGCGACGATCACCGCCGCCTGCCGCGGCGGTGTCAGCTTCGACCACGGCGTGCCGAACGTCCCGGGCCCCGCGGAGTCCGAACGCTGCAGCTCGCCGAGGTACGGCTCGATCTGCGACGCGAGGTCGCCGCCCTTCTCGGTCATCCACGTCCTGGCGGCGTTGCACGCCTGGAAGTACTCCTCCTCGGTGGACTCCGCTGGCGAGCCGACGGCGGTGGTCACCCCGCCCGGCGTCACCTCCTGCGCGCCCGGGGCCGCCGTGCGCGTCTCCGACGTGGCCGTCGTCGACGGGCCGGGCTGCGGCGAAGTGCCGGGGACGGCGTCGTCGGAGCCCGACGAACAGCCGGCGAGGGCGAGGACACCGGCGGCCGCGAACACCACTGCGGGGTAGCTGCGCATACCGCTCAATCTAGGCAACCGCGCGAAGCGGCCCGCCGCCGCCTGCGTCAGATGCCGGTGCAGAGCGAGACGAACGGGATCGGCGCACACACGCCGATCGAGAACCCGGGGGTCGGGTCGCCGTTCCACGGCGGGGGAGGTGGCGGGGGTGGCGGGGGTGGCGGTGGCGGGGGAGCACCCACACACGAGTTGGACGGCGCGTCGTACACCGTGCCGGGGCCGCACTCGGCGGCACTGCCCACACCGGGCGTCGCGACCGTCACGAACAACAGCGGCGCGAACGAGGCAGCCGCGGCGACTGCCAGATGTCTGATCTTCATTGCAGGCCTCCTGCAGCGTCTCCCCACGGCCCGAACACGACTTTACCCCCGGGCGAAGGCGTCGAACCAACGCTTCGACACTCTGTTCGCTCCGCCGGCGCTCGGGAGCCGACCA
Source organism: Mycolicibacterium arseniciresistens (assembly GCF_030519285.1). Taxonomy (NCBI): domain Bacteria; kingdom Bacillati; phylum Actinomycetota; class Actinomycetes; order Mycobacteriales; family Mycobacteriaceae; genus Mycobacterium; species Mycolicibacterium arseniciresistens. Next base: position 43,062 of record NZ_JAUMSQ010000025.1, on the reverse strand, counting down.
GCGCTTTTCCAGATTCATCCTGAGGTTAAAGCCGGCGGCTACCGGGCCGTCCCGGGCTGTGGAACACTTGGCGCTGTGACGAAGACGACTGACCGTCTGGAGTGTTGTCGGGCCTGACGCCCGCCCCCGATCCGTCCCGTCACACCCCTTTGGAGCTCCTCCATGGTTTCCGCGGTTTCCACGCGTCCCCTCACGCTGCCGCCCGTCGCGGTTGCCCCGGCCGTCTCGGCGCCCACCCGGCTCCGGTTGCCCGATCTGCTGCACGCCACCGACGCCGGCGCCGACGAGGTGCTCAGCGGCCGCTACGACCACCTGCTGCCGAAGCGCGGCGTTCCGAGTGACGACCGCTGGTTCACCCGCATGTACGGCGACGACGAACTCGACATCTGGCTCATCAGCTGGGTGCCCGACCGGTCGACCGAACTGCACGACCACGGCGGCTCGCTCGGCGCGCTCACCGTGGTGTCGGGATCGCTGTCCGAAACCCGCTGGGACGGCGAGGCTTTGCGGCGCCGGCGGTTGTCGGCGGGCGATCAGGCCGGCTTCCCGCTGGGTTGGGTGCACGATGTGGTGTGGGCGCCGGACCCCGTTCCGACGCCTACGCTCAGCGTGCACGCCTACTCGCCGCCGCTGACGGCGATGTCGTACTACGAGGTCACCGATCGGCAGACGTTGCGGCGCAACCGCACCGAACTCACCGAACACCCGGAGGGATGAGCATGGCCAGCCGCATCGACCGCATCCTCGATAGTGCGCGATCGCGTCTCGAGCGGATGCCGGCCCGCGACGTGCCCGCAGCGCTGGAGCGCGGCGCCCTGCTGGTGGACATCCGTCCGCAGGCGCAGCGGGCCCGCGAGGGCGACGTGCCCGCCGCGCTGGTGATCGAACGCAACGTGCTGGAGTGGCGCTGCGACCCGACCAGTGACGCGAAGATCACCCAGGCCGTCGACGACGACGTCGAATGGGTGGTGCTGTGCTCCGAGGGTTACACCTCGAGCCTGGCCGCCGCCGCGCTGCTCGATCTCGGGCTGCACCGGTCCACCGACGTGATCGGCGGCTACCACGCGCTGAAGGCCGAAGGCGTCCTCGTCTAGCTCTCTGCGTCGGCCTTCTTCTTCTTCTTTCGGTCGGCGGCCGGGGCCGCGTCCGACGTCGCGCGCTCGCTCCTGGAACGGATCTGGTCCGTGGCCTTTTCGACGCGGTTCTTGATTCGCGTTCGAAGGTCCTTCGCCGGCTTCGCCGAATCGTCGGCCTCTCGCGTCGCATCCCCTCGGCCGGTCAACGACTTCTTCGTTTCGGCTGCGGCGCCGCGAAGTTCGTCGCGCGCCTGCTTCAGATTGCTCCTGACCTCGCTGAGCACGCCGGCGGGGCGCAGAAGCTGCTTTTCCGTCTTCGGTGTCGAGGGCAGCGTGGGCGCGGGGGCGGTGTCGACGGGTGCCGTGTCGAGCACGGCCGGGCCGATATCGAGTTGCGGGTCGACCGCAGCCGCCGGCTTCGGCGTGACTGGATCGACGACGGTTTCGACGCCCGTGCCGGGTTGCGCGTCGACCAGAGTCCCGGCCGGTTCGGCCGGATTGACGGCGACGTCTTCCTTCGCCGTCGGCGCCACCTCCGTCGTCGCCAGACTCACGTCGACCAACGTCGATCCCACCGGTGGCCGCTCTTCATCGTGGTACGGAAGCAGATCCGACAGGTCGCCGAGGAAATCCCGCACCGACGTGCGGAAAGCCTCATAACCCTCGGCGAACTCCGTCGACCCGGGGAACGGCGGAAGCGGGGGCAGGTTCGGCAGGAAGAAGTTCAGCTCGTCGATCCCCAGCTGGATCAGCGCGTCCACACTCCAGGAGATACCTTCGGCGAGGTTCTGCCCGAAGCTGCCGTCGCCGTCGATCCAGTCGAGCGTGTTGTGGACGATCGCATGGACGATGCGCTCGCCGAAGTTGTAGAGGATCATCACCTGGGGTGCGAGCCACCCGACGTACGGGATCCATCCGACGGCGTATTCGCCGAGTTCGAAGCCGTACCGGACCCACGGCTCGATGATGTGGTACGCCTGCTCGAGACCGCCGGCCACAGAACCCGGCGTGGGCAGCGGCCCAGTAACCGGCGGCTGCGGTACCTCACGGGACGGGGACGCGCTGGGCCAGAAGATCTGCTGCCACCACTCGTACAGTTCCGGGAACTGGCTCGTCTGCGCGGCGGGCCGCACGTCGGCCACGTACCGCACGGCGGCTGTTTCGGTCACAGGTGGCGTCACCGTCGGCGATGCGACAAGCGCACTGATACCGACGACGGCCACTCCGGTGCAGATCGATCTTGAGACAAGCGTCATGATTGCTCCTCAAATGACGCCGATGACGCAAACATAGCCCCCGACCCGGGAAATGAAGGTGTTTGCGCGGAAATGCTCCGGTCAACCGGTGACCGGTTTAGTTAGCTGCTCTCGCCGGAACGCAGCATCGGCCGCAGCCGTTCGGTCTTCTCCGGCGTCCACCCCGGCGGCTGCATGATCGCCGCCCACGCGTTGGCGACGTCCCTGACGTAGACGTGGCCGTGCCCGTCCGGCACGTCGATCGCCACCGCCATGTCGGCCGACACCTGGAGGAACGTCACCACCGGAATCCACTTCATCCGGGCGGTGCGGTCGTAGCCGGGCGGTTCCTCGAGCCAGTCGGGCCGGGCGAACAGCAGATCCGGGTTCCACCACGAGATCGGGTCGGAGGCGTGCTGCAGGTACACCGCCCGCGGCACGCCCCACGGATCGGCTGGCCGCTCGAGGTTCTCCGGCCGGGCGGCGAACCGGACGTTCTCGCCCTTGTCGTAGATCGGCAGCCACTCCGGCGATCCGGCGTCGCGGTTGAGCGTCAGGTCGGTCCAGATCGTGTTGTTGAATGTCGGCCCGCTGAACAGCGCGCCGTCGGTGCGGGCGACGAGGTTGTTCAGCGCCAGGAACGGCGCCTCGCCGCCGAAGGAGCCGAGGCTCTCGCCGAACACCACCAGTAGGGGCCGTTGCGCTTCGGGCATCGCCCGGATGAGGCCGTCGACGGCTTCGAACAGCGCCTGCCCGGCCTGGCGGGCGTTCTCCTTATCGACGAGGAACGACAGCCAACTCGGCAGGAACGAGTACTGCATCGACACGATCGCGGTGTTGCCGTTGAACATGTACTCCAGCGCGGCGGCCTCGGCGCCGTTGATCCAGCCGGTGCCCGTCGATGTGGCCACCGCGACCACGTCGCGGTCCAGGCCGCCGGTGCGCAGCAGTTCCTGCGCCGCGAGTGCGGCGGTGGCCTTGATGCCGTCCGCGGAGTTGAGTCCCGCATAGGCGCGGATCGGCTCGACGGCCGGTGTGCCGTTGAACCGCGTGAGCTTCTCCGCCGGCGTCGCCCCCGCGACGAACACCCTGCCCTGATGGCCCAGGGACTCCCAACTGACCAGCGACTGCGGGCCGCCGGACTGCAGTGTCGACGTGGGCGCCGCGAAATCCGGGTCGGTCTCGTCGTTGACCGCCTCGAAGGTGTTGTTGATCGTGCTCATCGCGAAGCGGACGACCACGCCGTTGAGGATCGCGATCGTCAGCACCAGCAGCAGGGCCACCACCACGACGGCCGAAACTCGCGGTGGGGCAACGCGTTCGAGCTGGCGCATCAGGAACAGGATCAGCCTGCGGATGAGCTGGCCGACCTCCACGAGGGCGAACAGCACCACGACCGACAGCACCGCCGTCAGCGGATGGTCCCAGAATCCCAGCCGCGGCACCCCCATCAGGTCGCGGACCTGGTCCTGCCACACATGGAAGTACACGATCATCAGCACCTGGCCGGTGACGCCCACGACGAGCAGTCCGAGCCACGCCCATGCCGGGGCACGCGGACTGGAGTTCCTCGAGAGCATGAAGCGGACCAGCCACACCCCGAACACGCCGAGCGCGTAGCCGAATGCGCCTGCGCCGCCACTGACGAGGCCCTGGAACAGCGGCCCGCGGGGCAGCAGCGACGGCGTCATCGAGAACCACAGGAACACCAGACCGACGGCGGTGCCGAAGAAGGTGTAGCGGCGTAGCCACCAAGGTCGTTTGGCGGGCGGTTGCTCGTCCTGCGGAGGCGCCTGCGGTTCGGCCTCCGCGGTCTCGGTCACCAGAGCACTTTAGCGATGGGTGAAGTTCGGCGGGCGCTTCTCACTGAAGGCCGCCATCCCCTCCTTCTGGTCGGCCGTGGCGAAGGTGGAGTGGAAGAGCCTGCGCTCGTAGAGCAGGCCTTCGGCCAGTGAGGATTCGAACGCGCGGTTGACGGCTTCCTTGGCCATCCTGGCGGCGTTCAGTGACATGCCCGCAATGGTCTTCGCGACGGCGTTGGCCTCGTCGAGCAGCGTGTCGGCGGGGACGAGTCGCGACACCAGGCCGCTGCGCTCGGCCTCCTCGGCGCCGATCGTGCGGCCCGTCAGGATGAGATCCATCGCCTTGGCCTTGCCGATCGCGCGGGTGAGCCGTTGCGAGCCACCCATTCCGGGCAGCACGCCGAGCTTGATCTCGGGCTGGCCGAACTTCGCGGTGTCGGCGGCGATCAGCACGTCGCACATCATCGCCAGCTCGCAGCCGCCGCCCAGCGCGTAGCCGGCGACGGCCGCGATGGTGGGCGTGCGGGTGGCCGCGAATGTGCCCCAGGGCGCGAAGAAGTCGGCCGCGAAGACGTCGGCGAACTCGAGGGTCGCCATCTCCTTGATGTCGGCGCCCGCGGCGAAGGCCTTCTCATTGCCGGTGACGATGATGGCACCGATGCCCGGATCCTGGTCGAGTTCGGTTGCGGCAGCACCGACTTCGGCCATCACCTGGCTGTTGAGCGCGTTCAGCGCCTTCGGCCGGTTCAGCGTGATGGTGCCGACGCGGTCGTCGCGGGTGACGAGGATGGTCTCGTAGGACGTCACGGTTGTTCCTCCGGGAAGGTCAGGTCGGGGTCGGCGGGGGCGAAGTAGGCGTCGACGTCTTCTTCGGTGACGTCGGCGATCGAAGGTGGCGACCACTTCGGGTTGCGGTCCTTGTCCACCAGCTGCGCACGGATGCCTTCGACGAGGTCGTGGGATCGCAGCGAGCCGCTCGACGTCCGGTACTCCTGGCGCAGCACGTCCTCCAGGGTGGCGAGTTCGCCGGCGCGGCGCACGGCTTTGAGCGTGACGGCCAATGAGACGGGGGAGCGGCCGCTGATGAGGTCGGCCGCTTTGTCGGCCGGTTCGGCGCCGTGACCGCGCAGGGCCGCGACGATGTCGGCGATCGTGTCCCCGGCATAGCACTCGTCGATCCACTCCCGCTGCTCGAGCAGGGGGCTCGCCGGCGGCTCGACGGTGTGGGCCTTCAATGCGGCTTCGACCCCGTCGGCGACGAGTGTTTCTGTGAACGCTCTCAGTGAATCGTGCGGGATGTAGTGGTCGGCGAACCCCATTGCGATGGCGTCGGCGCCGGAGAACGGCGCGCCCGTCAATGCGGCGTGCAGGCCGAGCAGGCCCGGCGCGCGGGACAGCAGATAGGTGCCGCCGACGTCGGGGATGAAGCCGATGCCGACCTCGGGCATTGCCATCTTGGTGGTGTCGGTGACGACACGGACGTCGCCGTGCGCGCTGACGCCGACCCCACCGCCCATCACGATGCCGTCCATCATTGCGACGTAGGTCTTCGGATAGCGGCCGATCACCGCGTTGAGCTGGTATTCCTCGTACCAGAACTGGCGGGCCTCGGAGCCGTCGGCCTTGGCGCTGTGATAGATCGCGACGACGTCGCCACCGGCGCACAGGCCTCGTTCACCGGCGCCGGTCAGCAGCACGGTGTGTACGTCGTCGTCGTGTCTCCAGGCGTCGAGCGCCTCGGCGAGGGCCGTGACCATGCCGTGGTTGAGCGAGTTGATCGCCTTCGGCCGGTTCAGGGTGAGCAGGCCGACGCTGTTCTCGACGGTTACTAGGACATCCTCGTTTTCTGCCACGAGTAGCAATCTAGATCGTCGCCCGCCTCTCACGTCCGACGGGTAATGTTTTGCCACGAACCGGCCACAGGAAGTTCCCAGGATCCCTTGTCATCTCGGGAACCAACTCGGCGCCGGTGATCGTTGAGAGTGTGTTCGTCACTCGAACCACAGCACAGGAGAGGATCCGACGGTGCGCGAGAGCAGCAACCCGGTATTCCGCTCGCTGCCCAAGGGGCAGCAGGGCGGATACGCGTCATTCGGTACCGGAGCCGCCGGCTACGGTGCCCAGCAGACACACGCTGAGCCCTATACCGCTCAGTACCCCGAGCAGACGGGCGTCGCCCGGCCGCTGACCATCGACGACGTCGTCACCCGCACCGGCATGACGCTGGCCGTGCTGACGGTTTCGGCCGTGGTCTCCTTCTTCCTGGTCACCCAGAACATCGGGCTGGCCATGCCGCTCACCCTGATCGGTGGCCTCGGCGGCCTGGCGCTCGTGATGATCGCGATGTTCGGCCGCAAGCAGGACAACCCGGCCATCGTGCTGAGCTACGCGGTGCTCGAGGGCCTGTTCCTCGGCGCGGTGTCGTTCCTGCTGACCTTCAACATCCAGGGCGCCAGCGCCGGCGGGCTGATCTCGCAGGCGGTGCTCGGCACCTTCGGCGTGTTCTTCGGCATGCTGGTCGTCTACAAGACCGGCGCCATCCGTGTGACGCCGAAGTTCACCCGCATGCTCGTCGCCGCCATGATCGGCGTGGTCGTTCTCGCCCTCGGCAACTTCGTCTTCGCGATGTTCACCGATGGCGCCGGCCCACTGCGTGACGGCGGCCCGATGGCCATCATCTTCTCGCTGGTGTGCATCGGCATCGCGGCGTTCAGCTTCCTGCTGGACTTCGACTCCGCTGACCAGATGATCCGTGCCGGCGCGCCGGAGAAGGCCGCGTGGGGCATCGCCCTCGGCCTGACCGTCACGCTGGTCTGGCTCTACCTCGAGATCCTGCGGCTGCTGACGTACTTCCAGAACGACTAGCAGCCTTCGCGAGGGAAGCCCGGCACCGGACGAGGTGTCGGGCTTTCTGCGTTGTGGAGGCGGGCTCTTGCGTTGAGTTTGCGTACTTTGCGTTGACTCTGCGTGCAGGGTGGTCGCTACTCGCACTTCGTCGCCGTGAGCGCAGAGTCGTCGGGGTGGGCGGTAGTCAACAGAGGGCGATCTGTCCACAGGCGGGATCGCCGCGCCAAATCAGAAGTCCGAATTGTCGGCTGCCGTCGTGACCCTGCATTCATGGACGGCGAACCCTTCATCGGCTCCGAGGCGCTCGCGGCCGGCCGACTGACCCGCCACGAACTCCGCCGGTATCACCGAGCGGTGATGCCCGACGTCTACGTCGAGCGGCGGGCCGAGCCGTCGTTGCATCGACGGACAACGGCGGCCTGGTTGTGGACGCAACGCGAAGGCGTCATTGCGGGCCTGGCGGCCGCATCACTGCACGGATCCAAATGGGTCGACGACGACGTACCCGTCGAGTTGATCTGGCGAAATGCACGCACACCAACCGGTGTCATAACCCGCGCCGACACGTTGATCGAGGACGAGGTGCTCACGCTTGACGGTCTTCTCGTCACCTCTGCCGCGCGGACGGGTTTCGATCTGGGCCGCCGCGGACCGTTCGTGACGGCGGTAGCCCGGCTCGACGCGTTGATCCGAGCGACGGACATCAAGACCGTCGACATCGAGATTCTCGCCGCAGCACACCGGCACACGCGCGGGCTGCGCCAGCTCGAGAGAGCCCTCGACCTCGTGGACGCCGGTGCCGAGTCCCCGCAGGAGACCAGGCTGCGACTCCTACTCATTCGCAACGGGTTTCCGCGACCCCGCACGCAGATCCCGGTGCTGAGTCCCGATGGCTACAGGACCTACTACCTCGACATGGGTTGGGAGGACCGCAAGCTGGCCGTCGAGTACGACGGCGATCACCATCGCACGTCGAAAGAGCTTTACGCCTACGAGATCCGGCGCGCCGAGGACATCGCAACGATGGGTTGGCACGTCATTCGCGTGGCGGCGCGCCACTCAGAATTCGACGTCATTCAACGCGTGGAGCGCGCATGGCGGCTCTTGTCCCGTTGACTCTGCGGCCAGGGTGCTCTCCACTCGCACTTCGCCGCCGTGAGCGCAGAGTCAACGCCACAAGCTAGGAAAGGCGCTCCACGATCATCGCCATGCCCTGGCCGCCGCCGACACACATGGTCTCGAGGCCGAACTGCTTGTCCTGGGTCTGCAGGTTGTTCAGCAGCGTGGCGGTGATGCGGGCGCCCGTCATGCCGAACGGATGGCCCAGCGCGATCGCGCCGCCGGACACGTTGAGGCGCTCCTCGTCCATGCCGAGCGCGCGCGCCGAGCCGAGGACCTGGACGGCGAACGCCTCGTTGATCTCGTAGAGGTCGATGTCGCCGATGCCCATGCCCGCGTTGGCGAGCGCCTTCTTCGACGCCTCGATCGGGCCGAGGCCCATGATCTCCGGCGAGAGCCCCGACACCCCGGTCGCGACGATGCGCGCCAGCGGCTTCAGGCCCAGTTCGCGAGCCTTCTCGTCGGACAGGATGACCACCGCGGCGGCGCCGTCGTTGAGCGGGCAGGCGTTTCCGGCGGTGACGGTGCCATTCGGCCGGAACACCGGCTTGAGCTGGCTGATCTTCTCGTAGGAGGTGCCGGCGCGCGGGCCGTCGTCCTTGCTCACGACGGTGCCGTCCGGCAGCGTGACCGGCGAGATCTCCCGCTCGAAGAAGCCGCTGTTGATGGCCTCCTCCGCCCGGTTCTGCGACCGCACGCCCCAGTGGTCCTGGTCCTCGCGGCTGATGCCGGTGTGCAGCGCGACGTTCTCGGCGGTCTGGCCCATCGCGATGTACACGTCGGGCAGCGAGCCGTCCTCGCGCGGGTCGTGCCACTCGTCGCCGCCGGCAGCGGCCTGGGTCGAACGTTCCTGAGCCTCGGCGAACAGCGGGTTCTTGGTGTCGGGCCAGCCGTCGGCGTTGCCCTTGGCGAACCGCGACACCGTCTCGACGCCCGCGGAGATGAAGGCGTGGCCCTCGCCGGCCTTGATCGCGTGGAAGGCCATCCGCGACGTCTGCAGCGACGACGAGCAGTAGCGGTTGACGGTGGTGCCGGGCAGGAAGTCGTAGCCGAGGGCGACGGCCACGGCGCGGCCGATGTTGAAGCCGGACTCGCCGCCGGGCTGGCCACAGCCCATCATCAGGTCGTCGATGTCATGCGGGTCCAGCGACGGGACCTTGTCCAGCGCGGCGCGGACCATCTGGGCGGCCAGGTCGTCGGGTCGCATGTCGACCAGCGACCCCTTGTTGGCGCGGCCGATCGGCGAGCGGGCGGTGGCGACGATGACGGCTTCAGGCATGACGGCTCCTCAACTTGCTGGTCACCGAAGAACCTAGCTGGCGGGCCCGACGATCGGCGCGGGCACCCCGGTGGTGGGCCGGCGCCACAGCCGTGAGACGCCGCCGATCCGCTCGAGCAGCGAACTCCCCTCGGGGGCGCGCGGCTCCAGGGCAGTGTCGGTGTCCGCGGTCGAGACGCCCAGCGCGGCGCACAACGCGGGCAGCAGCTGGTTGCCCGCCAGCGCATAGCCGTCGGCGGACGGGTGGAACATGTCGTCGGAGATCATCAGGTCCGGCGCGTTGAGGAACTCGGGTGACAGCAGGTCGGCGAACGGCACCGGCATGCCGCCGGCCGCCCGCACCGCACCGGCCTGTGCGCGCGCCAACCGCAGGCCGAGAGTGCGGGTCACCATGCGCAGCGGCTGCGGGATCGCCGTGAGCACGCCGAAGTCCGGGCAGGTGCCGACGACGACGACCGCGCCCGCGGCCCGCAACCGTCGCACTCCGTCGCCGAGGCGGCGCGCCGATGCCCTGATGCCGTTGGGCCGCGTGATGTCGTTGGCGCCGATCATGATGACCGCGGCATCCGGCGGTGGCCCGGCGACGAACATCGCGTCGATCTGGCCCTGTAGACCCTTCGACGTGGCGCCGACGATGGCCTTCGTGCTCAGCCGGATCCGCTTCCCGGACGCTTCGGCCAGCCCGCGTGCGAGGAGGACTCCCGGCACTTCGTCGGCCACCCGGCAGCCATAACCGACGGCCGTGGAGTCGCCGAAGATCATCAGGTGGATGTCGAACGGCACCCCCCGCGTCCACTTCTCGACCGGTCCGCCGCCGGGGGAGTAGACGCCGTCGGCGCGCGGCGGAATGTCGAAGGCCTTCGGGATGGTCTGACGTGCCTGATCGGCCTGCCCGATCAGCAGATTGCGGGCTCCGACATAGGCGGAGCCCGTCGATGCGAGCGTGGCCGCAGCGGCGAGAGCGACGGTCGTTTTTCGCGGTGCACGTATGCCCACGCGGCCAGTTTAGGTGCCGAATCGGTCATTGACCGCGTGGCGGCGCCTACTGGCAGTCACGGTGCGGTATCAACTCCGGTACGAAATTGGTTTAACAAGCTAGGAAAACGGAAACAGGTGTCAAGCTAAGTCACCGGGATTGGCTGACACAACATGCCCCCGGGGCACTACAACGGCGTAGGAAGTGGTGGCGATGACCGCACCTAGTAAGGTTCCCAGCACTCCTCGTGCTGCCATTCATGCAGCTAGAGCCAATAAACCGCGTCGATATCCGGTCAGTGACGGGGCGCCGGTCGAGGTGCTCGAGGACGGTCCCAGCCTCGCAGGACGGCTGGTCGGACTGGTCGCGATGGCCACGATCAAGCCAACTCTGGCCATCGGTAGCTACGCCCCCAAGATGCCCTGGCCCTGGGGAATGGTGGATTTCGCCTGCCGGATCTTGCGGCCGCCTCCGGGCACGGTCCGGGCGACGATCGGCCTGACGAACTGCAATGCACAGTTGGTGCGGGCGCCGGGTGTGCTGCCCGCCGACGGTAAGCGCAGCGTCATCCTGTACCTGCACGGCGGCGCGTTCATCACCTGCGGGGTGAACAGCCACCACCGCATCGTCAATTCGTTGAGCGGCTACGCCGACAGCCCCGTGCTGGTGGTGAACTACCGGATGATCCCCAGGCACTCGGTGGGCCAGGCCCTCGACGACTGCTATGACGCCTACCGGTGGTTGCGGCTCAAGGGCTACGAGCCCGACCAGATCGTGCTGGCCGGCGACTCGGCGGGTGGCTACCTGTCGCTGGCCCTCGCCCAGCGTCTGCTCGCCGAGGGCGAGGAGCCGGCCGCGATGGTCACGATGTCGCCCCTGTTCGAGATCGACAACGAGCGTCGAGCCGAGCACCCCAACGTGCGCAGTGACGCGATGTTCCCGGCGCACGCGTTCGGAGCCCTGGTGGACCTCATCGAGCACGCCAACCGGCGCAATCCCGTCGCCGGCGTGGCGCCGGAGATCTACGAACCGCTCGACCACATCGAACCCGGCCTGCCGCGCACGCTGATCCACGTGTCCGGCTCGGAGGTTCTGATCAGCGACGCGCGAAAGGCGGCCCGGCTGCTCGCCGAGTCGGGTGTTCCCGTCGAGATCCGCATCTGGCCTGGTCAGATGCACGTTTTCCAGATCGCGGCTCCGATGGTGAAGGAAGCGACGCGGTCGCTGCGCCAGATCGGCGAGTACATCCGTGAGGCCACGTGGTGAGCTGACCGCGGGCCTGACACGATGGACTCATGCGCATCGCCCGGCACGTCAGTGAGCTCATCGGCAATACCCCTCTGGTACAGCTGAACTCCGTTGTCCCTCACGGCGCTGGCACGGTCGCCGCGAAGATCGAGTACCTCAATCCCGGCGGCAGCTCCAAGGACCGCATCGCGATCAAGATGATCGACGCTGCCGAGGCCAGCGGCGAGCTCAAGCCCGGCGGCACCATCGTCGAACCCACCTCGGGCAACACCGGCGTCGGCCTGGCGCTGGTCGCCCAGCAGCGCGGCTACAAGTGCATCTTCGTCTGTCCCGACAAGGTCAGCGAGGACAAGCGAAACGTGTTGCGCGCCTATGGCGCCGACGTGGTCGTCTGCCCGACGGCAGTGGCGCCCGACGACCCGGACAGCTACTACAGCGTCTCGAACCGGCTCGTCACCGAGATCGACGGCGCCTGGAAGCCCGATCAGTACTCCAATCCGATGGGACCGGAGTCGCACTACGAGACGACGGGTCCGGAGATCTGGGCCGACACCGACGGCAAGGTGACGCATTTCGTCGCGGGCGTGGGCACCGGCGGCACCATCACCGGCGCCGGTCGCTACCTCAAGGAGGTCTCCGGCGGGAAGGTGAAGATCATGGGCGCCGACCCCGAGGGCTCGGTCTACTCCGGCGGCACCGGCAGGCCGTACCTGGTCGAGGGTGTCGGCGAGGACTTCTGGCCCTCGGCGTACGACCCCGCGGTGCCCGACGAGATCATCGCCGTCTCGGACGCCGACTCGTTCGAGATGACCCGGCGGCTGGCCCGCGAAGAGGCGCTGCTGGTCGGTGGATCCTGTGGCATGGCGGCGGTCGCCGCGATCCGGGTCGCCGAGCGGGAAGGCCCCGATGCTCTCGTGGTGGTGCTGCTGCCCGACGGCGGCCGCGGATACCTGTCGAAGATCTTCAACGACGCCTGGATGTCGTCCTACGGCTTCCTGCGCAGCAGGCTCGACGGGTCGATCGAGCAGTCGACCATCGGAGATGTGTTGCGCCGCAAGTCGGGTGCGCTTCCCGATCTGGTGCACACCCATCCGTCGGAGACCGTGCGCGACGCGATCGGCATCCTGCGGGAGTACGGCGTCTCGCAGATGCCGGTGGTCGGCGCCGAACCGCCGGTGATGGCGGGCGAGGTCGCAGGCAGCGTCTCCGAGCGCGAGCTGCTCTCGGCGGTGTTCGAGGGCCGTGCCAAGCTCGCCGACGCCGTCGCCGACCACATGGGTCCGCCGCTGCCACTGATCGGCGCCGGCGAACTCGTCAGCACGGCGGCCAAGACGTTGCGCGAATGCGACGCGGTGATGATCGTCGAGGACGGCAAGCCGATCGGCGTGCTGACGCGTCATGATCTGCTCGGTTTCCTGTCCGAGGGCAGCGGCCGCAGGTAGGCTCAGCCGCCCCATATTTCGAGCCCGGCAAACCGATACCCGGTGGTCGTTGCCCGCTCTACCAGCAGCTTCAAGATCTTGCGAGAAACGCTGCTCAAAGCGGTATCTCAGGTACTGTTAGCTCGCTTGTCGTCGGCTACCTCACCTGGAAGGTGTTCATGAGCGAACAACCGCCGCCGCCCTCTGGAAACCTCCCACCTCCACCACCACCGGGTGGAAACTACCCACCGCCCCCGCCGCCGCAGGGTGGTGGATATCCGCCTCCGCAGGGCGGGTCCGGGTACCCGTCGCCACAGGGTTCGGTATTGCCGCAGGAGGCCTACACGTCGTGGGGAACCCGCGTGCTGGCATGGCTGATCGACTACGTGCCGGTGATCATCCTGACCGGAATCGGGTACGGGCTGCTGATGGGCACTCGGGAGACCGAGTGCATCACCGACAGTTCCGAGTACCAGATGGGCGAGTTCTGCGCCGAAGGCGCATCGACTCTCGGCCAGCTGTCGTTCGGCCTGTTCGGCGTCCTGCTGCCGCTGGCCTACGGCGTGTGGAACTACGGCTACCGCCAGGGCACCACCGGGTCGAGCATCGGCAAGTCGGTGATGAAGTTCAAGGTGGTCAGCGAGAAGACTTGGCAGCCCATCGGTTTCGGGCTTTCGCTGGTTCGCGAGATCATCTACTGGGTGGCGTCGGCGGCGTGCGGCGTCGTCTGGCTCGTCGCCGTTCTCTTTCCGCTGTGGGACCCCAAACGGCAATCTCTTGCTGACAAGATCATGACCACCGTATGCGTACCGCTCGACCAGACACCCGGCCAACCCAACTACTGATCCCGGAGGACACATGACTGAACAACCACCTGGCGACTACCCGCCGCCGCCTCAGGGTGGCGGGGGATACCCGCCCCCGCCCCCGCCGCCACCCGGCGGTTATCCGCCGCCTCCGCAGCAGGGTGGCTATCCGCCGCCTCCGCAGGGCGGTGGCTACCCGCCGCCCCCGCCGCAGGGCGGCTATCCGCCGCCCCCGCAGGGCGGTGGCTACCAGGGTCCGCAGGGCGGATTCGGTGGGCCGCAGGGGTACCCGTCACAGCACGGTCTCGGAGTCGGTGCCATGCCGGCGGAGGCCTACACCTCCTGGGGCACCCGCGTGCTCGCCTACCTGATCGATTACATTCCGGTGCTCATACTGTTGGGCATCGGCTACGGCATCGCCTTCGCCACCGCCGACAACAACTGCTACGGCGACACCTACGGCTACGGCGGCGGTTGCACATCCGAGTTCTCCGGCATCGGCTTCGCCCTGCTGGCCCTCACGTGGATCGCCGGTATCGCCTACTGGGTCTGGAACCTCGGCTACAAGCAGGGGACGACGGGCTCCAGCATCGGCAAGGGCCGGATGAAGTTCAAGATCGTGAGCGAAAGCACCGGTCAGCCCGTCGGATTCGGCATGTCGTTCCTGCGCGAGGTGCTGTATTGGGTCGCCTCCGCGGTCTGCGGCATCGTCTGGATCGTCGCCGTGCTGTTCCCGCTGTGGGATCAGAAGCGGCAGACGCTCGTCGACAAGATCCTGAACCACGTCGCGCTTCCGCTGTCGGGTCAGGAGCAGGGCTTCCAGAGTCAGCCGGGGCAGCAGTACGGCGGACCTCAGCAGTAACCAGGACGGTTCATCGGAAGGCGCTGACGCCCGTCAGCGCCTCTCCGATGACCATCTGATGCACCTCTGAGGTGCCCTCGTACGTCAGCACGGATTCCAGGTTGTTGGCGTGCCGCAGCACTGGATACTCGAGCGTGATGCCATTGGCGCCCAACAGCGTTCGACACTGGCGGGCGATCTCGAGTGCCTCCCGCACGTTGTTGAGCTTGCCGAAACTCACTTGCTCGGGCCGGATGCGGCCGGCGTCCTTCAGCCGCCCGAGGTGCAGCGCCAGCAACTGCGCCTTGCCCAGTTCGACGGCCATGTCGGCGATCTTGACCTGGGTGATCTGGTAGCCGGCCAGCGGCTTGTCGAACACCTCGCGGGTGCCGACGTAGTCGATCGCGGTCTGCAGGCAGTCGCGGGCGGCGCCGACGCTGCCGAACACGATGCCGAAGCGGGCCTCCGACAGGCAGGCCAGCGGACCCGACAGCCCGCGCGCCCCGGGGAGCCGGGCATCTTCGGGCAGACGCACGTCGTCGAAGCTCAGTTCCGAGGTGTTCGACGCCCGCAGCGACAGTTTGTGCGTCATTTTGCGCGCCGTGAATCCATCCGTTCCGCCCGGCACGACGAACCCCAGGATGCCTTCCTCGGCGCGGGCCCAGACGATCGCGACGTCGGCCTCCGAGCCGTTGGTGATCCACATCTTCGACCCGTTGAGGATCCAGTCGGAGCCGTCCCGGCGAGCCGTGGTGCGCATCCCGGACGGGTTGGATCCGAAGTCCGGTTCGGTCAGGCCGAAGCAGCCGATGGTGTCGCCGGTCGCCATCCCGGGCAGCCACTGCTGGCGCTGCTCCTCGCTGCCGTGCCGGTGGATCGCGAACATCGCCAGCGAGCCCTGCACCGAGACCATGCTGCGCAGCCCGCTGTCGACGGCCTCGAGTTCCTGGCACACGACTCCGTAGGCGGTGGCGCTGGACTCTCCGCAGCCGTAGCCCGTGAGGTGCATGCCGAGCAGGCCGAGCTTGCCGAACTCGGTGGCCAGCTCGCGCACCGGCACCTCGCCGGCCTCGAACCACTCCGCGATGTGCGGCCGCAGCCGCTGTTCACCGAACTCACGCACGGTCTGCCGGATCGCCAGTTCCTCGGGTTCCAGCATCTGGTCGATGTCGAGCAGGTCGTCGATACGCGTCGTCATGATCCATGTCTACACCCGCTCACCGCGGGCGCGGACGGGGATAGGCTCGACGCGTTATGAGTGCACACAGCAAGTGGCAGGGCCTGGCCACGACGGCCATTCACGCCGTACGGCCCGATCCCCGAACCGGCGCCGTCAACGTCCCCATCTACGCCAGCTCGACGTTCGCCCAGGACGGCGTCGGCGGGCTGCGGGAGGGCTTCGAGTACGCCCGGACCGGCAACCCGACCCGCGCGGCGCTGGAGTCGGCGCTGGCCGCGGTCGAGGGCGCCGCATACGGGCGGGCATTCAGTTCGGGGATGGCCGCCACCGACTGCGCGCTGCGGGCGCTGCTGCAGCCGGGGGATCACCTCGTCATCCCCGACGACGCCTACGGCGGCACTTTCCGGCTGATCGACAAGGTGTTCAGCAAGTGGGGGATCAGCTACACCGCAGTGGCGCTGTCCGACCTGGACGCGGTGCGCGCGGCGGTGACGCCGCAGACCCGGCTGATCTGGGTGGAGACGCCGACCAATCCGCTGCTGTCGATCGCCGACATCGCGGGCATCGCGGAGCTGGCGTCGTCGTCGGGAGTGAAGGTGTTGGTGGACAACACGTTCGCCTCACCCGCACTGCAGCAGCCGCTGTCGCTTGGCGCCGACATCGTGCTGCACTCGACCACCAAGTACCTCGGCGGGCACTCCGACGTGGTGGGCGGTGCGCTGCTGACCAACGACCAGGACCTCGACGCGGCGTTCGCGTTCCTGCAGAACGGTGCAGGCGGCGTGCCGGGACCGTTCGACGCCTACCTGACGATCCGCGGCCTGCGGACACTGGTGCTGCGGATGCAGCGGCACAGTGAGAACGCCGCGCTGGTGGCGGAGTTCCTGGACGGCCACGCGGCGGTCGAGACCGTGCTCTACCCGGGGTTGCCCGGCCATCCCGGGCACGAGGTCGCCGCCCGGCAGATGAGCGGCTTCGGCGGGATGGTGTCGCTGCGGATGCGCGGCGGGGCGCAGGCGGCACGCGACCTGTGCTCCCGCACAGAGCTTTTCATCCTCGCCGAGTCGCTCGGTGGGGTGGAGTCGCTGATCGAGCACCCCGGCGCGATGACGCACGCGTCCACCGCAGGCTCGCAGCTGGAGGTGCCCGACGATCTGGTGCGGCTGTCGGTCGGCATCGAGCATCCCGCCGACCTGCTTGCCGATCTGGAGCAGGCGCTAGCGTAACGCCGACCGCAGTGCCGACGCCGTGACGGCCAGGTTCATCTCGGGCAGCGCGGACGAGGACTCCTCGACCCAGCTGCCCAGCGCGATCTCGCCGGCGCGGCCGTGCACCCAGCGCCAGCCGCGGTCGTTGAGGCTGAGCAGGGCGCCGAGACCGTCGACGGCGTGCAGCAGGAAGATGATCGCGGCGGTGGACGGCGCCGGTGCGGTGCGGTCGAACAATGCCGACAACACGGCCGCCCTGGCGTGGCCCACCCGGTCGCGATTGAGCAGCGGCCACGCGTAGGCGTGCCCGAAACCCTTGGCGGGCAACTCGACCCGGTCGATCTGCCCGGTGCGGTGCAGGTACTCGGCGAGGTTGTCCTCGGTGTGCTTTCGCAGCTTGCCGACCACGGCGGCCGGACGCATCGGCCGCTGCTGAAGCAGCCGGAAGGCGGGCTCGGTCACCGGATCGAGCGGCGCGTTGGCCGTCAGTGCGATCAGTCGGCCCTCTTCGACCGGTTCGCCGGGCATGGTGGGCCGGATGTGGCAGGTGTACGCCAGATCGAGCAGTACGGCAGCCGTCAACACCCGCTCACGGCGCGCACGGTCGAGCCCCGGCTGGCCGGACGCGTTGTCCAGCAGCAGGAGAAAGAGGTCCTCGGCGATCTGCGCCACGGTCGGAGGGTAACCCGGCACGTGCGCGGCCCGCGCACCCGAGCGGATGCGCCGGCGTCGTCAGGAGTGGTAGGGCTCGGCCTTGACGAGGGTGACCTTGACGGTCTTGCCGCTCGGCACCGTGTATGAGCGCGTCTCGCCCTCTTTGGCGTCGAGCAGGGCGCCGCCCAGCGGCGACACCGGCGAGTAGACCTCGAGCTTGCCGTCGTTGACGCCCTCCTGCCGGGTGGCGATCAGGAACGTCTCCTCGTCGGACTTGTTGCCGTCGTAGTAGACGGTGACGACCGAACCCGGCAGCGCGACGCCGGACTGCTTGGGGGCCTCGCCGACCTTGGCGTTGTTGAGGAGCTCCTGCAGCTGACGGATGCGGGCTTCTTCCTGGCCCTGCTGGTCGCGTGCGGCGTGGTAGCCGCCGTTCTCGCGCAGGTCGCCCTCTTCGCGGCGGTCGTTGATCTCGGCCGCGATCACCGGCCGGTTGGCGATGAGCTGGTCAAGCTCGACCTTGAGCCGGTCATAGGACTCCTGGGTCAACCACGTGACCTGGGTGTCAGTCATGTCCTCGCGCTCCTGTCGTCGTTGTCTCGCGCTGTTCGCATACGAAGTTATGGGGTTCGCCGGGATTCACACGCGTATCGCAGCGCTTCGCGAGCCCTCGAGATATCCCCCCGCAAATGCAGCAATACACGGTCCCAGCGGGAACCGTGTACCGACCGATCATACCACCGGCAGGACGTGTGGTTTTCACGAATTCGCTGGTTGGCGTTTGTTGCGGGGCCCGATCGACGGTGTTCTAGGACGCCTTCAGGTAGGGCGGGACGTCGGTGCCGCAGCCGTAGACGTCGCCGACCGCCGGCGTGCGCGTCGACTTGACGATCGTCGTGACCTGCACGGTGGCCTGCGACGATGGCGGGATCAACACCTCGCGCCGGCCGGTCTCGCCACCGTCCTTGGCGCGGGCCCGCACGATGCACACCGCGGGCAGCGACGGATCGGGGCGGGTGACGCCGATGGTCACCTCGACGGTCTCGTCGTCGATCAGGCGGTAGGCGCTCAGTTCGCCCTCCACCTCGTTGGATCCGAACCGCGCAAACGCCACCAGAGCGACGATCACGCCGACCACGAGTGCCCCGGCCAACGCCGCGACGCCGAGCCAGCGGCGGTTGCGGCGCGGCGACCGCTGCCGCCCGTAGCGGTCGGCGGGACGTTCGATCATCTCGTTTTGGCAGCCCGTCGGTCGGAGAGAACAATCAGAACTGGAACTATAGGGCGACAGAAGTGATCGACACCGCGGCATAGGTTCGCCGGCGCCGTAGTTAGATGAGATGAGATGAGTGAACTGCGGTTGATGGCGGTGCATGCGCACCCCGACGACGAATCCAGCAAGGGCGCCGCGACGATGGCGCGCTATGCGGACGAGGGCGCGCGCGTGCTGGTGGTCACCCTGACCGGCGGCGAGCGCGGCGACATCCTCAATCCCGCGATGGACCTGCCCGAGGTGCACGGCCGGATGGCCGAGATCCGGCGCGACGAGATGGCCCGCGCCGCGGAGATCCTCGGCGTCGAGCACCACTGGCTGGGCTTCATCGATTCCGGTCTGCCGGAGGGGGACCCGCTGCCGCCGCTGCCCGAGGGCTGCTTCGCGGCGATCCCGCTGGACGGGCCCACCGAGGCGCTGACGAAGGTGATCCGCGAGTTCAAGCCGCATGTGATGACCACCTACGACGAGACCGGTGGCTACCCGCATCCGGACCACATCCGCTGCCATGAGGTGTCGGTCGCCGCGTACGAGGCGGCCGCCGATTACCGGTTGTTCCCCGAAGCCGGCGACCCGTGGGCCGTGTCGAAGCTGTACTTCAACCACGGCTTCCTGCGGCAGCGGATGCAGCTGCTGCAGGACGAGTTCGCCAAGCGCGGGCTCGAGGGGCCGTTCGCCACGTGGCTGGAGCACTGGGACGCCGATAAGGACATCTTCGCCGACCGGGTGACGACGCGGGTCGAGTGCGCGAAGTACTTCCCGCTGCGCGACGACGCGCTGCGCGCTCACCAGACGCAGATCGACCCCACGAGCTTCTTCTTCGCCACCCCGATGGGGTGGCAGCAGGAGCTGTGGCCGACCGAGGAGTACGAATTGGCCCGCTCGCGCATCCCGGTAGAGCTGCCGGAGACGGATCTGTTCGCCGGAATGGAGGCGGAGCGATGACCGACACCCTCCTGCTGGCAATGACCCTGCTGGCCCAAGACCAGCCACGGAATACCGGGCCGAACTTCGGTAAGGCCAGCCCGTTCGGCCTGCTCGTCGTGGTGCTGCTGCTGATCGGCACGTTCCTGCTGGTGTGGTCGATGAGCAAGCACCTCAAGCGGCTCCCCGAGTCCTTCGACCGCGAGCATCCCGAGCCCGACCAGGCCGTCGACGAGGGCACCGTCGACCTGGGCCCGGACGGCCAGCCGCGCACCCAGGAGCCTCCCGGTTAACCGTCTCGCGGACGCGACCAGCCCGTATCTGCGCCAGCACGCCGACAACCCGGTGCACTGGCGGGAATGGACGGAGGACGCGCTGGCGGAGGCGGCCACTCGTGACGTGCCGATCCTGCTGTCGATCGGGTACGCGGCCTGCCACTGGTGCCATGTGATGGCACACGAGTCGTTCGAGGACGACGAGGTGGCCGCCGCGATGAACGACGGCTTCGTCTGCATCAAGGTCGACCGTGAGGAACGGCCCGACCTGGACGCGGTCTACATGAACGCCACCGTCGCGCTGACCGGGCAGGGCGGGTGGCCGATGACGTGCTTCCTGACCCCGGACGGCAGGCCATTCTTCTGCGGTACGTACTACCCGAAGGCCGGCTTCCTCGAGCTGTTGGCGGCGGTCGGCGATACGTGGCGGTCGCGGCGCGGGGACGTCGAGGAGGCATCCGACCACATCGCGGGTGAGCTGCGGGTGATGGCTGCGGGATTGCCGGGCGGTGGGCCTGCGATGGAGGCGGCGCTGTGCGACGCGGCGGTCTCTGCGGTGCTGGCGGACTTCGACGCGGCGCGCGGTGGCTTCGGCGGCGCCCCGAAGTTCCCGCCGTCGGCGTTGTCGGAGGCGCTGCTGCGACATTACGAACGCACGGGGTCCGCCGAGGCGCTGGCCGCGGTGGAGCGGACGTGCGACGCGATGGCCCGCGGTGGCATCTACGACCAGTTGGGCGGCGGCTTCGCGCGCTACAGCGTCGACGTCGCGTGGGTGGTGCCGCACTTCGAGAAGATGCTCTACGACAACGCGTTGCTGCTGCGGCTGTATGCGCACTGGGCCCGGCGGACCGGCTCGCCTCTGGCCGTGCGCGTCACCGCGGCGACGGCTGGCTTCCTGATCGACGCGCTGGGTGACGGCGGGATGTTCACGTCGTCGCTGGATGCGGACACCGACGGCGTCGAGGGCTTGACCTACGTGTGGACGCCGGCGCAGTTGACCCAGGTGCTCGGGCCCGACGACGGGGCGTGGGCGGCGGATGTTCTGGGCGTGACGGCGGCGGGGACGTTCGAGCACGGCGCGTCGGTGCTACAGCTGCTCCGCGATCCGGACGACGTCGAGCGGTTCGCACAGGTGCGCGCGGCTCTCGCGGCTGCGCGCTCAGACCGGCCGCAGCCGGGGCGGGACGACAAGGTGGTCACCGCGTGGAACGGGTTGGCGATCACGGCGCTGGCTGAGGCGTCGGTCGCGCTGGGACGGTCTGATCTCCTGGATGCGGCGGTGGCCTGCGCCTCGCGTCTGGTCGACTTCCATGTGGTGGACGGCCGGTTGCGGCGAGCCAGCCTGGGCGGCCGGGTGGGGGAGAGTGCGGCCATCCTCGAGGATTACGCGATGCTGGCGACGGGTCTGCTGACGCTGTACACGGTGACGGGGGAGCCGTCGTGGCTGCGGGCGGCCTCGCGGCTGCTGGATGTGGCGTTGGAGCATTTCGCGGATCCTGAGGTGCCGGGCCGGTGGTTCGACACGGCCGATGACGCGGACAAGCTGATGGTGCGGCCCTCGGACCCGATGGACGGGGCAACGCCGTCGGGAGCGTCGTCGATGGCGGAGGCCCTGCAGTTGGCGGCGCATCTGACGGGTTCGCCGACGTATCTGGAGGCGGCATCGGCCACATTGGCATCGGCGACGCCGATCCTGGCCAGGGCACCGCGGGCCGGTGGGCATTGGCTGACGGTCGCGGAGGCGGCGGTGCGTGGGCCGATCCAGATCGCGGTGGCGTGCGACCCGGCGTCATCGGAGCTGTTGCGCGCCGCACGCACACTGGCGCCGGGCGGTGCGGTGGTGGTCGGCGGGCCTGCGGATTCCTCGGAGTTGCTGGCGGGTCGGGACAGGGTGCGCGGTGCGGACGCGGCGTACGTGTGCCGGGGGCAGGTGTGCGACCTGCCGGTCACGACCACCGCGGAATTGGCTGTTGCGCTGGGCGTTCCCGTGTAGCTTCGAGCCCATGTCGAGTGCTGAGCACATCACCGAAACCGTCAATCGCTACCTCGAATTGGTGGCCAAGGGCAACGCCGACGGCGTGGCGGAGCTGTATGCCGACGACGCGACGGTGGAGGACCCGGTGGGCGGCGAGGTGCACATCGGCCGGCAGGCGATCCGCGGGTTCTACGGCGCGGTCGAGGGTGTCAAGGCCGAGTCCGAGCTGCTGACGCTGCGGGTGGCGGGCCACGAGGCGGCATTTCATTTCCGGCTGACGCTGGACTTCGGTGAGACGCAGATGCAGGTCGACCCGATCGACGTAATGGTGTTCAACGACGAGGGCAAGATCCAGGCCATGAAGGCGTACTGGACGCAGGAGCACATGAAGCAGATCTGAGCGCTTGCGTGGGGGTCTGCGGCGTCGGATTTGGTGCTCCTGAGGTGTGATCAGCTCCGGTAGCATTTGCTATCGAATTGGTGAAGGGCTGGTCATGCGCGATTTCGCGTCGGCTGTGGCCTATTCGCGCGACGGCGATGGGAGGCGTCTGACCGTGTCAGCGGAGCGTTCGGTGTTGACGGGCGTGGCGTCGGTCAGTCGCGAACTGAAGGCGGGGGCTAGCGGTGTCCGGTGAGCTCAGGGTCAACCCGGGGGAGCTGAGGAACGGGGCCACCGGACTGGAAAGCGCCGCAGATGGGATCCCGGACCCGCTGCCACAGTTCTCAGGCGGCGGTAGCGATGCACTGTCGACTGCCGCCACGAGTTACGTGCAGGGCTTCGAGGCGCCGATCGCGGAGAATCTGCCGAGGACTAAGGACGAGGCGCGTGCGGCTGCGCAGAACATCCTCAGAGCTGCGGGTCTGTACGAGCAGGCCGATCAGCTGGGCGCCGAGGGTGTTCAGCAGGCGTCGTCACAGTCAGGCTCGAGTGGTTCATCGCCGGCGGGCGGTGACCCGTCGAGTCAGCTCAGCCAGATGATGAGCATGCCGATGCAGATGGCGCAGATGGCCGGCCAGATGGGTGCGCAGATGGCGCAGATGGCCGCGTCGATTCCGCAGGGAATTGCGCAGGGCGTCTCGCAGGGCATGCAGCAGATCAGTCAGCTGGCGGGTGCGGGCGGTAAAGGCGGCGACCTCGGCGAGGCGGGCAAGTTGCCCGGCGCGGAGGATGCGGCGCCCGGGGACGAGCGGTCCGAGGATGAGCGCCGTGGGGAGCGCGACGAGGACAAGGAAAAGGACGAAGCGGATTCGCCTCAGGCGGGTGCGCCAGGGGAGCCGGGTGCGGAGAAAGCGCCGGTGGGAGAGCCGCAGCCGAGTCCTGGACAGGGCGCCCCGCAGTCGGGTCCGGTGCCTGAAGCGGCTCCGCCGCCCAAACCGGCGCCGACCCGCCCGGCGGGCTCGGATGCTCCAATAATCGTGTGACCGTGATGCCGATCGACGAGAAGGTGTGCCGATGACGTTGCCTCCCCCACCGGATCCGTACGGTTCGCAGCCGCCTCACGGCGGAGGTCAGCCGGGCGGTGGGGTGTCACCGCAGTGGGGGAGTCAGCAGGGTGGGGTGCCGCCGCAGGGGTTCGGCGGCGGCTATGGTCCACCGCCGCAGGGGCCGTGGGGACCGCAGCAGCAGTGGGGCGGCCCGAGTGGTCAGCCGCCGAAGAGTGGCCGGGGGAAGTGGATCCTCGGAGGTATCGCTGTGGTTCTGGCGATCGCTCTGGCGGTGGTCATCACGGTGCTCGTCGTGCGTCCCGCTGATGGTGGCGGCGGGAATGGTGATCCGACGCAGCAGAATGGCGACTCGGAATTCGCGAGTGCGAATGACACCGGGCCGGTGAACATCATCACGGAAGATCCGACGTGTGCGGCTTGGGGGAAGATCGCTAGGGATTATTCTCAGCGAACCAAGAACGTTAAGTGGGGCGAACGGGATGATTCCATACCGGCCAATGGGTGGAATCCGGAGCAGCGCGCAATGTATCAAACCGTAGCTGAGGCGATGGAATCTGCTGCAGATCGCACCGGCAGTTTGATGCGCCAGACGCCTCATCGGGCAATGCGCGAACTCTACGGTCAATTCATACAATACGCGCGAGCCTTCAGTCAGAAAGTACCGTCCTATACGGCGGACGACGGCGATCTAGCGGTGGTCACCGATACGTTGGTCACTGCGACTGCTTCAGTCTGCTCGGCCATCGAATATGGCACCGCAACAGCCGTTGCACCTTTGGTGCAGATTGCCTCGCCGCCCTCAAATACTATCGCTATCGATGCTTCGGTAGAGAAAATGTTCCTAAGCTCTGCCAATGAAGTCTGCTCGGAATGGGACGCGCTAACGCAGTCATTCGACGACGAAACTCGAGCATGGCAAGCGATAGATGCCAAAATACCCGCGTCCGAATGGACGCCAGAACAAAAAGCGACTAATGACGCGATTGGTCCTGTTATGTCTGCAAATGCCGACAAACTCGAAGACATGGGTCGAAGAAGCGGAAACGCAATCCTTGAAGATTTCGCTACGCTCGCGGGCCAATACCGCAGGGCATATGTTGCAGCGCTGCCAACGTACACGGCCAACGATAATTTCTTGTCGCAGACGGCTACGCAACTCGTCCGTACAATTAATTGGGCTTGCAAGGCGGCGACGTGAGCGAAACGGGACTCGGAAACAAGCTAGTTAGTATCGGAAGCTCGCTTATAGGCGCGGAAGTCGGTTCGGATGAAAAACCGTCGGGCGACTATTCAGAAGAAATGACCGAATCTGGCGCCTGGCCGGAGACCAACGCGTCAGTTTACCGCGATCGAAAGTCGGAACTCGAAAAGCAGAAATCGGAGCTGGCGGAGTCTATTTATCAATGGAGAACGTCCGGAGCTCAAATCTTCAATGGCGTGCTCGTTTGGGCCGGTGCAAGCGCCTCAGCGGCAGCCGCCGTCGTCTCGGCAAGCACCAAAGCTCTAGAGGACCAACAGTCGCAAATCAATAGCGCCATCGCCTCATGTGAGACAGCTGCAACGACCATCCTGACGGCGAAAGGTGAAATTCGCAACGAGGTTGAAAGAGCGCAGGAACGCATTAGAACTGCCATCAACAATGCCGCAGAGGATGAGGCCGATCCCACCCAGGCTATTCAGAATATTGTCAACGAGTCGTGGCTGACTAACACGCGCACTGTAAACGATGCCGCTGGAAAGCTGGGCGGCGAAGCTCAGGCTCCCGGTCCGCCCCCATTCTCGACTGAAGAAGATGCAGAGGGGGCGCCCGCGGATAGCGACGCCCTCAGCGTGATGTCAGCGGCTTTCTCCGGCAAGGGTGGCGACGGTGACAAACCCACCGAATCGATGCCCGCGCCCGAACCTCTTTCCGCGGCCGATCCCGTAAAACACGGTGACGCAGGGGGTGCAACGCAATCTGAAGTTGAGCCAAGTCAACCTGCGCCGGTCACTAGCCCGAATGTCGGGCTGGCGAATGGCACGGACGCTGGAACGACGACCGAGTCCACGTCCGCGCCTCCAGCTGTCGGCCCCTATGGGCCGCCGCCGTTGGGTGCGCCTCCTGCGCAGCAGTCGGGTAATCGACCCGTGACTTCTGGAGCGGCACAAGGTCCGGCTTCGGGCGCGTCGTCGGTGACGCCTGTTTCGGGCGCTTCCCAGGGTGTTACGGGGACTCAAGGAAGCGGTGGAGATGGGTCCGGCGGCCTGTGGGAGAACTCTGGGTCCTCAGCCGAATCGTCGCCTACCGACGCTTCCGCTACGAACGCAAACCAAGCCGGCCACACGCCGTCGAATCCAGTCGAAGCTTTCATGCAGGGATACGCGGAAGCTGAGCCTTCGATGAACCCGGCGTCGGCGGGCAGTTCGCCTGCGCCCGCCGCTCAGCCGGCACCCATTGCGCCGGATCCGACTAACACCTCAACGCAGGCGGCTGGACATAATCCGTCTGCCAGCCAGCCGAGCAACGTTGCACCCGTCGGACAATCGGCCCCTGCCGCTCCGCTTAACACTGGCTCGCCGGTAACCGGAGGCGGCATGGGCGGCATGCCGCTCGCGCCACCGCCTACAGTGTCACCCGCTGCTCCGCCGCCGATGGCTCCGCCACCCATGGCGCCGGCCTCGGCACCACCCGCCGCCGCCGCGGCTGCAGCGCCCATCCCGGTATCGACAGCTCGGCGCGAACGTGACGCCATCGCAGCCGTCAGTCGCCGCGGCAACGATCCGTCCCAAGTGGCGACGCGAATCGCTGCTGCGCTCAACGCGATTCCGACGCAGGACTTCGGCTTCTACTGGGTCACGGCACTGACGGTCGACGGCACGATCGTGGTCGCGAACAGCTACGGCATCGGCTACATCCCCGAGGGCGTCAATCTGCCCGAGCAGGTGAAGATGGCCAGCGCCGACGAGTCGATCCCGGCGGTCGACCGTGGCAAGTGGGCGACGTATCCGATGTTGACGCTCAAGGGGTGGGCAGAGCAGCACAGCACCACTCTGCGGATGGTCATAGCGACGGAGTCACAATTCCAGGGCTTCGACCCCGGTGCGGCGAAGATGATCCTGCAACCCGACGACATCCCGGAGAACGGGCAGATGCACGGCCGCTCGCGCCTCGAAGTGATCGCGCCCCAAGCGGCGGCGCAGCTGGGGGCGGTCAGCGACGCGGACCTTCCTGAGTTGTTGCCCGTCGCGCCGGCGGACGGGACACCTCCGGCTGACGAGACATTCCAGAAGTGGTTCAACGTGATGAAGCCGATGATGAGCCAGTCCGACGAGCGCGGGCAGTTCCACCTGAAGGCCTTCGTCGAGTACGCGAACTACTCACAGGAGAAGGCGTTGCACTCGGCGCACACCGCCGCCGACGCGACGACACTGCGCGCCGCCATCGCCGACTGGATCTACTGGCAGCACCTCGGCGTTCTCACCGCTGATGCGCTGTCAGAACTTCAGCCCTCCTAATCTGAGCTCAGGTAACGCGGCACGGCCTGCAAGGCCGCCACTTCCTAGAAGACCGCGAACCACATCGCGATGTAGTGGCAGATCGCCGCGACGGCCGTGCACGCGTGGAAGAACTCGTGATGCCCGAACGTCGTCGGCCAGGGGTTCGGCCACTTCACCGCGTACAGCACCCCACCAATCGAGTACAACGCGCCGCCGACGATCAGCAGCACCACCGCCGCCACTCCCGCGCCGTCCATGATCGGCCCGATGAACCACGCCGCCACCCAGCCCAACAGGATGTACAGCGGAACCCCGACCCACGCCGGCGCCGACGGCCAGAACATCTTGAGTAGCACCCCGGCCAGCGCCCCACCCCACACGATCGCCAGCAGCACCACGCCACTGCGCTCGGGCAGAGCCAGCATCGCGAACGGCGTGTAACTGCCCGCGATGAAAATGAAGATCATCGAGTGGTCCGCCCGCTTCATCCATTTGCGGGCTGACGGTGAGGTCCAGTTCACCCGGTGATACGTCCCGCTCACCGCGAACATCGCCACGATCGTGAACGTGTAGATCAGCGTCGCGATCCCAGCCCGCTGCGACTCCAGCGACCACGACACCGACACCAGCGCCGCGCCGGCGATGAGCGCCACGATCGCCGAGTACACGTGTATCCACCCGCGCGCTCTCGGCTTCCCGAAGAACTGCGCGACCTGATCGACGACAGCCTCGGGGAAGTCCTCCGCGTACACCCGCGGCGGCTGTTGCTGGGCTTCGTCAGCGGTATCGATCTGAGCCATCTCACCTCCACCAATGCCATTGGAGTACCCGAACGTCACAGTAGTCTTGATCGTCGTGGACATCATTCCCCCGCGTCTCAAGGAGCCGGCCTACCGGGTCTACGAGATGCGGTTGCGCCAGGAGCTGGCGCGGTCCAAATCCCAACTGCCCCGCCACATCGCCGTTCTCTGCGACGGCAACCGCCGCTGGGCCCGTGACGAGGGTCACGACGACGTCAGCTACGGCTACCGCGTGGGCGCCGCCAAGATCGCCGAGATGTTGCGCTGGTGCCAGGCCGCCGGCATCGAGATGACGACGGTCTATCTGCTCTCCACCGAGAACCTCCAGCGCGATCCCGACGAACTCGGCGAGCTCATCGAGATCATCACCGACGTCGTCGAAGAGATCTGCGCCCCCGCCAACAAGTGGAGCGTCCGCACCGTCGGCGACCTCGAACTCCTCGGCGACGAAGCCGCCCGCCGCCTGCGCGACGCCGTCGAATCGACTGCAGCGGCTGCCGGGACTTTCCACGTCAACGTCGCCGTCGCCTACGGCGGCCGCCAGGAGATCGTCGACGCCGTCCGCGCCCTGCTCGGCAAGGCACTCGCCGACGGCGCGCACGGCGAACAGCTCGTCGAAGCCGTCACCGCCGAGGCCATCTCCGAGAACCTCTACACCTCCGGTCAGCCCGACCCCGACCTCGTCATCCGCACCTCCGGCGAACAACGGCTCTCCGGCTTCCTGCTCTGGCAGAGCGCCTACTCCGAGATGTGGTTCACCGAGGCCTACTGGCCCGCCTTCCGCCGCGTCGACTTCCTGCGCGCCCTACGCGACTACACCCAGCGTCACCGCCGCTACGGCAAGTAACCCGGCGATCAGCTCTTCGCGCAGGCGCTCATCGCCGTGACACACTGATCACATGGCTGCGCTGTCGGCGGTGGTCTTCTCGCTGAGCTGGTGGCTGGGCCTGTACCTGCTCGCCCGCGACCCACGCAAGCCCGTTCTCGTGCTCGCCGCCCTCGGTCTCACCAGCTTCGCCGTCGTCGTCGCGCTCGACGCCGTCCGCGTCCTCACCGGATCCGAACTGCTCGGCCGCATCGAGATCTACCTCGTCGCCCTGCCGGGCATCGCCTGGTTCGCCGTCGTCGTCGAACTGTCCCGCCCGATCGAGACCTGGCGCGGCCGCGCCGGTGAACTCGCCGCCGTCACCGTCATCGCCGCGCTCGCCCTCGTCGGCGCCGACCTGGCCGACTCCGTCGACGGGCCGCTGAACTCCGGCCACTGGATGATGTTCGCCGTCGTCAGCGTGTCCTCCCTGGGGGCGATGATCCGTGCCGTCCTGCAGGGCGTCCGGCCCGTCCCGGTCGTCGGCTT
This sequence comes from Mycolicibacterium arseniciresistens, assembly GCF_030519285.1. Classification (NCBI taxonomy): domain Bacteria; kingdom Bacillati; phylum Actinomycetota; class Actinomycetes; order Mycobacteriales; family Mycobacteriaceae; genus Mycobacterium; species Mycolicibacterium arseniciresistens. The sequence continues at coordinate 13,846 of NZ_JAUMSQ010000025.1, read as the reverse complement.
CCTCGTCATCGCCACGCTTTTCTTCGCACTCGGCAACGCGATCCTCATCATCCCGCTCGGCCTGGTGCCCAGCTGGCTCGCGCTCGCGTCCACCGGCTTCGACGTCGCCCTGCTGGGCATCGCCGTCGCCATCTGGGACGCCTTCGACGAAGGCCAGGCGCTGCGCGCGGACATGCTGCGCTCATTCACGGCCACCGCCGTGGTCGCGTTCCTGTTCGGCGGCCAAGCGCTGGTCGGCCTCGCCGCCACCGACGGCGCCGCGACCGCGCTGACCGTCCTGCTGTTCACCAGCCTCGCCATCGCCATCTCCATCAACGTGCTGGCCGACCCGCTCGCCGGCGTGCTCGACCGCCTCGCCTTCTCCCGCTCACCCGACCTGCGCGCCGACCGCGCCGCGCTGCGCCGCACCGAGGCCGCGCTGCCGCTGCGATCGGCCAACCCGCTCGACGACGTCGACGACGACACCTTCGCCCGCCTCACCCGCCGCGCGCTCGGCCACTACGGCGACCTGTCCAAGCTCGTCGCCAGCCCGCTCACCGCGCTGCCCGTCATCGACGAGCGCCTCGCCGCCCGCGGCGCACCCGATCAGCCGATCGAACGCGCCAACGAACTGCGCGCCCTGCTGGCCGACCGCATCGCCGCCCTGAAACCGCGCGACGGCGGCGACTTCGGCACCACCGAACACTGGCGGCACTACAACTCGCTGTATTTCCCCTACGTCGTCGGCGTGCGCGCCTACGCCCAGAACGCCACCGCCTCAGGGCTCGACCCGGTCGCCCGAAAGGCGTGGCAGTGGTTCGTCACCGAGGTCCCGCAACGCTCCCTGCACAACTGGCAGAACGCGGCAGCCCGCGTCATCGCCGCCGATCTGCGCGGCACCCTCGTCACCGCCGACGACTGACAACCCCCTGACCTGCGGTTGGCAGCGCCTGGCAGTAGCAGGCGTCGATCTGGCAGTGCCTCGGAAGCAACATCAGTGGTGTTCCACCCCGACCTCAACGCCGAGGAGCCCGCAATGGCCACCATCACCCACCGACCACTGTCCGATTCCACCGACTCGCTACTGCGCTTCGCACTCCGCGCCGACGCCACCCTCACCGGCGTCGCCGGACTGCTCATCGCCGCCACCGCCGGCCCGACGGCCTCGCTCACCGGACTCACCGGCGCGCAGACCTACGGCCTGGGCGCCGCCCTGGTGTTCTACGGCCTGATCGTCTACGCGCTGGCCGCGGTGGAGTCGCTGCGCGGCGTGGGCATCGGTGTCGCGATCGCCAACGTGGCGTGCACCGTCGCCGCCATCGCCGTGGTGGCCGCGGGCACGCTGTCGCTCACCCAGGCCGGCGTCGCCGTCACCTTCGCGATGGCCCTCTACACCGCCTTCTTCGGCGGACTGCAGTACCTCGGAGTGCGCCGCCTCTCGGCGTGACTCCCTCCCCGCCGGTGCGGGGCGCCGCCGCAAGAGGTTACGGCGCGCCGCCCCGCACCGGTCTTCACCCGATCACTCTGAAAGGAACTGTCATGACCGCAGTCTCGACCACCACGTCCGACTCCCTGCTCCGCTTCGCCATGCGCGCCGACGCCATCCCGGTCGGCGTCGTCGGCATCGTCTTCGCCGCCGCCGCACAGCCGCTGTCCCCGGTGCTGGGCCTGCCCGTCGCCGCCGCATACGGGCTGGCCGCGTTCTTCATCGCCTGGGGCGTCATCGTCACCTGGCTGGCCTCGCGGCCCGCCGTCCGCACCGCCGGCATCGGCGCCGCGATCGCCAACGTCATCTGCACCGTCGCGGCGGTCGCCGTGGTGCTGACCGACGTGTGGCCGCTCACGACGCTCGGCGTGGTGATGATGCTCGCCAGCGGCGTCTACACCGCGGTGTTCGCCGAACTGCAGTACGTCGGCGTCAAGCGCATCGCGGCCTGATCCACCCGACTTCGGCGCGCTCCCGTTCACTCACCGAACGCGAGCGCGCCGAAATCGTTGGGCGGTCAAAGCTTGCGCAGGCGCAGCCGGTTGATCTTGTGGTCGGCGTCCTTGCGCAGCACCAGCGTCGCCCGCGGCCTCGTCGGCAGGATGTTCTCGATGAGGTTGGGCCGGTTGATCGAATGCCAGATGTCGCGGGCGGCGAACACCGCCTGCTCGTCGGTCAGCGTCGAGTAGTGGTGGAAGTGCGACTTCGGATCGGCGAACGCGCCGGCCCGCATGTTGAGGAATCGCGAGATGTACCAGCCCTCGATGTCCTCGATGCGGGCGTCGACGTAGACCGAGAAGTCGAACAGGTCCGACACCATCAGCGCCGGGCCGGTCTGCAACACGTTGAGGCCCTCGAGGATCAGGATGTCGGGGTGCCGGATCAACTGCTTCTCGCCGGGCACGATGTCGTAGATCAGGTGCGAGTACACCGGCGCACACGCCTCGTCGGCGCCGGCCTTCACCGCCGTCACGAACCGCATCAGGCCCCTGCGGTCGTAACTCTCGGGAAAACCCTTGCGATGCATCAGGTTTCGCCGGTGCAGTTCGGCGTTGGGATACAGGAACCCGTCGGTGGTGACCAGGTCGACTCGGGCGTGGTTGCCCCAGCGGGCAAGTAGCGCCTGCAGCACACGCGCAGTGGTCGACTTGCCGACGGCCACACTGCCCGCGACGCCGATCACGAACGGCACCGGCCGGTCCGGATTCTGCTGCGGCTCGCCGAGGAATTCCGCGGTGGTGGCGAACAGTCGCTGCCGCGCGGCGACCTGCAGATGGATCAGCCGGGCCAGTGGCAGGTAGACCTCTTCGACCTCGAGCAGGTCGAGCTTCTCGCCGAGGCCGCGCAACTGCGCGACTTCCTGTTCCGTCAGCTTCAACGGCGTCGACATGCGCAGGTCGCGCCATTGACCCCGGTCGAATTCCACATACGGACTCGGCTCGCTCAGCCGCGGCATGGGGCCAGTCTTGCAGCACGCGCGCGACCCGGCAGAGCCTGGGTAGCGTTGACGGCCATGGAGGCCGACACGCTCATCCGTGAGTACCTGCTGCTGGGACTGCGCTTCGACCGCATCGAGGACGGCTACGTCGACTCGTTCACCGGCGATCCGGCTCTGCGCCGCGCCGTCGCCGACGAGCCCCCGCCCGACCCCGCCGACCTGGCCCGCCAGGCCCGACGCCTGCTCGCCGAGATCCCGCAGAGCGGGGGACTGGAACAGGCCCGCGCCGACTACCTGGCCGCCCATCTGCGCGCGCTCGACTGTGCGGGCCGCAAGTTCGCCGGCGAGCAGGTCGGCTTCGTCGACGAGGTCGAGGCCTACTTCGACGTGCGCATCGGCAAGGGCGACCCTTCCCGCTACGAGGCCGCCCACGCCAAGCTCGAGGAGGCGCTGCCCGGCGACGGCCCGCTGCCAGCCCGCGTGCATGCCCACCGCACCGCCAATGAGGTCCCGCCGGAGCGGCTCGAGGAGTGCATCTACGCGTTCTCCAGTGCCCTGCGCGACCGCGTGCGCGCCGACTTCCCGCTGCCCGACGCCGAGACCATCAACTACGAAGTGGTCACCGACAAGCCGTGGTCGGGCTTCAACTACTACCTCGGCAACTACACCTCGACCGTCGCGGTGAACGCCGACCTCAAGCAGCAGATGGCCAACCTGCCGCGACTCGTCGCCCACGAGTCCTACCCGGGCCACCACACCGAACACTGCCGCAAAGAATTCGGGTTGGTCGAGGGGCAGGGTCAGGTGGAGCAGACGATCTTCCTGGTGAACACTCCGCAGTGCCTGATGGCAGAGGGCCTGGCCGACCTGGCGCTGCACGCCGCGATCGGCTCCGGCTGGGGAGCGTGGGCGTCCGAGATCTATGCCGATCTTGGGCTGCGGTTCGACGGCCATCGGGCCCAGGCGGTGTCCGAGGCGACGGCCGCGCTGGCCGACGTCCGGCAGGACGCCGCGCTGATGCTCCACGACGAGCACCGCGACGTCGATGACGTCGTCGACTTCCTGCGGCACTGGCTGCTGGTCGACGACAAGCGCGCCCGGCAGACGCTGCGCTTCCTGTCGTCGCCGCTGTGGCGGGCCTACACGTCGACGTACGTGGAGGGCTACCGGTTGCTGCGGGGCTGGCTGGACGCCCGTCCCGCCGACGTCAGCCTCACCCAGCGGTTCGGCCGGCTGCTCGACGAGCCGCTGATCCCGTCGTCGCTGCGGGCCGCCTGACTTCTTCGCGTCGGCGCGCCGTCAACACATGTTGACGCGTGCGGGAGGACACGCTCTCCCGGCCAGGGACGGGTGTGGCGCGTGAAACACCCGCACGCCGAACGTGCGCCCATTGCGAGAAAGCCGCCCGAATCTCGCAGTGACCGCACGTTCGCGACGCGTGGGTGGCCGGTACCGGACTGACAGCCCGCCCGACTACCCTCGACACCATGACTGCAGATCCTCTGACCTCGTCGGCAGCTCCCGGAGCCGAGTACGCCGGAACCGCCAGCGCGGCCTACCGGTCGGCGCTCGAGGTCATCGAATCGGTCGAGCCCCGCATCGCGGCGGCCACCCGGCAGGAGCTCGCCGACCAGCGCGACTCGCTGAAGCTGATCGCCAGTGAGAACTACGCGTCGCCGGCCGTGCTGCTGACGATGGGCACCTGGCTGTCGGACAAGTACGCCGAGGGCACGATCGGCCACCGCTTCTACGCGGCCTGCCAGAACGTCGACACCGTCGAGTCCATCGCCGCCGAACACGCCCGCGAGCTGTTCGGCGCGCCCTACGCCTACGTCCAGCCGCACTCCGGCATCGACGCCAACCTGGTGGCGTTCTGGGCGATCCTCGCCACCCGGATCGAGGCCCCGGGGCTGGCCGAACTCGGCGCCAAGCACGTCAACGACCTGTCCGAGCAGGACTGGGAGAGCCTGCGCAACAAGCTCGGCAACCAGCGGCTGCTGGGCATGTCGCTGGACACCGGCGGCCACCTCACCCACGGCTTCCGGCCGAACATCTCCGGCAAGATGTTCCACCAGCGCAGCTACGGCACCGACCCCCAGACCGGCCTGATCGACTACTCCGCCGTCGCCGCCGCGGCGCGGGAGTTCAAGCCGCTGATCCTGGTCGCCGGCTACTCGGCCTACCCGCGGCGGGTGAACTTCGCGAAGATGCGCGAGATCGCCGACGAGGTCGGCGCGACGCTGCTGGTCGACATGGCGCACTTCGCCGGCCTGGTCGCAGGCAAGGTGTTCACCGGCGACGAGGACCCGGTGCCGCACGCCCACGTCACCACCACCACGACGCACAAGTCGCTGCGCGGACCGCGCGGCGGCATGGTGATGGCCACCGAGGAGTACGCGCCTGCCGTCGACAAGGGCTGCCCGATGGTGCTCGGCGGGCCGCTGAGCCACGTGATGGCGGCCAAGGCCGTCGCGCTGGCCGAGGCACGCCGCCCGGAGTTCCAGACCTACGCCCAGAACGTCGCCGACAACGCCAAGTCGCTGGCCGAGGGCTTCCTCAAGCGCGGCGCGAACCTGGTCACCGGCGGCACCGACAACCACATCGTGCTGCTGGACGTGCAGTCGTTCGGGCTCACCGGCCGCCAGGCGGAATCGGCGCTGCTCGACGCGGGCATCGTCACCAACCGCAACTCCATCCCGAATGACCCCAACGGGGCCTGGTACTCCAGCGGCATCCGGTTCGGCACACCGGCCCTGACCACGCGCGGCTTCGGCGCCGACGAGTTCGACCGGGTCGCCGAGCTGGTGGTCGAGGTGCTCAACAACACCACCCCGACGCAGGCATCGTCCGGTCTGTCGAAGGCGAAGTACACGATCGCCGACGGCACGGCCGCGCGGGTGCATGCCGCGTCGGCCGACATGCTGGCGGCCAACCCGCTGTATCCGGGCCTGACGCTCTAGCCGCGACGCGCGGACGTGGGAATTTTACGATTCCCACAGGATTGGGTTAATGTAACCCCATGGCACAGATACCTGTCCCTAACGCGTTCCTGCTCGAGCTGGAGCCCGTGGTCAGCCAGGAGTTCCGTCGGCACATCGACACCGAGGACGTCTGGTACGGACACGATTACGTGCCGTTCGACCAGGGCGAGAACTTCGCCTTCCTCGGCGGCCGCGACTGGGACCCGTCACAGGTCACGCTGCCCAAGCACGTGACCGACGCGGTCGAGATCCTGCTCATCACCAAGGACAACCTCGCCGGATACCACCGCGAGATGGTGTTCAACTTCATCCTGCAGGACAAGTGGGGACGCTGGATCGGCCGCTGGACCGCCGAGGAGCACCTGCACGCCGTCGCGCTGCGCAACTACCTCGTGGTGACCCGCGAGGTGGATCCGACGGCGAACGAGGACGTGCGCGTCGAGCATGTGATGAAGGGCTACCGCGCCGAGGGCCACTCGCAGATCGAGACGCTGGTGTTCATGTCGCTCTTCGAGCGGGCGCACGCGGTGTTCACCCGCAACCTCGAGGCGCAGACCGACGAGCCGGTGCTCAAGGGCCTGATCGGCCGCATCGCCGCCGACGAGGAACGCCACGAGGAGTTCTTCTCGAACCTGGTCGCCTACTGCCTGGGATCGATGCGCGACGAGACCATCCCCGCGATCGCGCGCATCGCCGGCGAGATGGACGTCGTCGGCGGTGACATCGACGCCTACCAGGACAAGGTGGCGCAGGTGGCCGAGGCGGGCATCTTCGACAAGGCGACCCTGCGCAAGGTCATCGCCGACCGCATCTCGGCGTGGGGTGTGGCCGACGAGCCGAGCCTCGCGCAGTTCACCCAGGCGTAACCCGGCGGGCAACCGACACGCGGCGCGCCGAAAGGCACGGATGCCGTTGCGGGAGTAGCGTCGCAGTCGATGGCTAGCGACATGCTCTGCTATCCGGGCGGTACCCGATGAGAGGGCCGGCCCCGGTCCTGGGACCGCAGTGTCCGCCGAGAGGTTCGTGCGGGGCCGCGCGGACTCGAGGAGCGCCACGTGACTGATTCCTCCACCCGGACCTACGTGCTCGACACGTCCGTTCTGCTGTCCGATCCGTGGGCGGCGACGCGATTCGCCGAGCATGAAGTGGTCGTCCCGCTGATCGTGATAAGCGAACTGGAGGCCAAACGCCATCACCACGAGCTGGGCTGGTTCGCCCGCCAGGCGCTGCGGATGTTCGACGACCTCCGGCTGGAACACGGACGCCTCGATCAGCCGATTCCGGTTGGGACACAGGGCGGCACGCTGCACATCGAGCTCAACCACAGTGATCCTGCGGTACTGCCCGCGGGCTTCCGCACCGACAGCAACGACTCGCGGATCCTGACCTGTGCGGCCAATCTCGCCGCCGAGGGCAAGCGGGTCACGTTGGTGACCAAGGACATTCCGCTGCGTGTGAAGGCGGGCGCGGTGGGCCTGGCGGCCGACGAGTACCACGCCCAGGATGTCGTCACCTCCGGCTGGACCGGGATGACCGAGCTCGACGTCACCGCCGAGGAGATCGACACGCTCTTCTCCGACGGCGAGATCGACCTGACCGCGGCGCGAGATCTGCCGTGCCACACCGGTATCCGGCTGATCGGCGGCACGTCGAGCGCGCTCGGGCGGGTCAACGCGGCCAAGCGGGTCCAGTTGGTGCGCGGTGACCGCGAGGTGTTCGGGTTGCGTGGCCGCTCCGCCGAGCAGCGCGTCGCCCTCGACCTGCTGCTCGACGAGTCGGTGGGCATCGTCTCGCTGGGCGGCAAGGCGGGCACCGGCAAGTCGGCGCTGGCACTGTGCGCGGGCCTGGAAGCGGTGCTGGAGAGGCGCACTCAGCGCAAGGTCGTGGTGTTCCGTCCGCTCTACGCCGTCGGCGGGCAGGATCTGGGCTACCTGCCGGGCAGTGAGAGCGAGAAGATGGGCCCGTGGGCGCAGGCCGTCTTCGACACGCTCGAAGGCCTGGCGAGCCCCGCGGTGCTCGAGGAGGTGCTCTCGCGCGGGATGCTCGAGGTGCTGCCGCTGACCCACATCCGCGGGCGTTCGCTGCACGACTCCTTCGTGATCGTCGACGAGGCGCAGTCGCTGGAGCGCAACGTGCTGCTGACCGTGCTGTCCCGCCTCGGCGCCGGGTCGCGGGTGGTGCTCACCCACGACGTCGCCCAGCGCGACAACCTGCGTGTCGGCCGGCACGACGGCGTGGCCGCGGTGATCGAGAAGCTCAAGGGTCACCCGCTGTTCGCCCACATCACGCTGCTACGCAGCGAGCGCTCGCCGATCGCTGCGCTGGTCACCGAGATGCTGGAGGAGTTCAGCCCCGGCGCCCTGCCATGACCTAGCGATTTCGGCGCGCTTTCGTTCGGTGGGCGAACGAACGGGAGCGCGCCGAAATCGCGGTGCTCTTGACACGTTGACACAGAAGCCTAGTCTTTGTGTCAACGTGTCGAGGGGAGTCGTCATGACCAAAGCAATGACAGCGCGGGTACCTGACGTGGCGGAGGACGCGACGGTTCGGCCGTGGGTGATGCGGCAGTTCCGCAAGCACAGCGGCAGCGTGCTCACCGGCGTCTTCGGCGCGGCGGCCTTCGACGAAGTCGCGCTGGTGCCGGTCGCCGCAGCCGTCGACCGGACCGGCCGCTTCGAGAGCAACTTCGCCGATCGCGGTGTGCGCAGCGGCTTCTCGGCGCTGCTGGCGATCTGGGGTGATCCCGCCGACCGGGAAGCGGAGGGTGAGCGCCTCAAGACGATGCACCGGGAGGTGCGCGGCCGCGGCAAGGGCGAGTTCGCCGACACCCGCTACAGCGCACTCAACCCCGACCTGTGGAACTGGATCGCGGTCAGCGGCATCTTCATCACCCTGAACTCGTTCACCCCGGCCACGGGCATCGCGCTGAACCCGGCCGAACGCGAAGCCGCCTACCAGCAGCTCCTCGAGGCGTTCAGGTCGATCGAACTGCCGGGAAAGGCCGGCCGGCTCCCTGCCACCCACGCCGACGCGGTGAGCTACTACGACCGGATGGTGGCGACCGAACTCGCGGCCAACCCGTTCCTCGATCGCGTCGTAGACAACCTCACCCGGTTGCCGCTGCCGACGCTTCTCCTGCCGCCGCCACTGCGGGCCGGGCTGACGCCGCTGTGGGCTGCCGTCCGGCCGGTCGCCGGGCGCGTGATCAAGGTGTGCTCGTTCGGCATCATGCATCCTGGCGTCCGCGAGCTCACCGGCTTCGACTGGCAGTCCCGCCACGACGCCGAGTTCGCCGTGTACACCCGGGTGCTGCAACTGATCTGGCGCACCCTGCCCGACCGGCTGCTGCTGATCCCGCTGGCCTACAACCGGCTGCAGTACGAGAAGCTGGTCCGGCTGCACCGCTCGGTGTCCCTCGACTCGTTCGGGCCGCCGAGCGGATGCCCCGTCGGGTGACACACTGGTGACGATGGCCCGTTCGCGCAGCACCGCCACCCCTTCCGAGCAGGAGGACGCGATCCTCAAGGCCGCCGCGGAAGAGGTGGCGCTCGTCGGCATCGGCCGCGCCAGCATGGACGTCGTCGCCCGACAGGCCGGTGTCAGCCGCAGCACGCTGTACCGGCGCTTCCCGAGCCGCGACCTGCTGATCACCGAACTCGGCAGGCGCACATTCGAGGCCGCGATGGTCCGGCTGCGCACGGTCGGCATCGACTCCGGGCCCAAAGACGTTGCGGTCGCGGCCTTCTGCGAGGGGTTGCGGCTGATGAGCACCGAACCCGTCATCCAGCGTTTTCTGCAACCCGACGCGGAGATGACCTCGGTGGCCGGCGTCTACGCCGAGGCCGTCACCTTCCTCACCAGCGCGTCCACCGCGATGGCCAAGGCACTGCGCGCGTCGGGTGCCACGATGCCCGACGCCGATCTGCAGGCCGTCGCCGAACTGCACATCCGGCTGGCCTGCTCGCTGGCCCAGGTGCCGACGCCCGCCCTCGACATCCGCGACGATGACGCCGTGCGCGCCTACGCCCAGCGGTTCCTGGTGCCCCTGGTCTGGTGAGGGGTTGAGCCGCGGCGCGACGGGTATGGCAGGACCATGGCTACACGTGTCGTGATCACCGGTGCCAGCGGCAACGTCGGCACTGCTCTGTTGACCGCCCTCGCCGAAGCCGGCGGCTACGACGTCACCGGCATCGCCCGCAGGCGACCGCCCGACTCCGGCATCTACCGCTCGGCGACATGGCATCAGGTCGACCTCGCCGAGAAGGATGCCACGCTGCGGCTGCAGCCGATCGTCAAGGACGCCGACTGCGTGGTGCATCTGGCGTGGGGCTTCCAACCGACCCGCAATATCGAGTACCTCGAGGCCCTCGGCGTGGGCGGCACCCGGTCCGTGCTGGCCGCCGCGGACGCCGCCGGTGTCGGTCACCTGCTGCACATGTCGTCGGTCGGGACCTACGCGCCCGGCCGCTACGGCCAGTACGTCGACGAGTCGTGGTCAACCGCGGGCGTCCCGTCGTCGGCCTACAGCCGGCACAAGTCCGCCGCCGAGGCCCTGCTCGACGGCTACGAGAAGCACAATCCGGACGGTGTGACCATCACCCGGATGCGGCCCGGCTTCATCGTGCAGCGCGACGCCGCCGGCGGCCTGCGCCGCTATTCCCTGCCGGCGTTCATCGAGCCGAGCTGGCTGCGGTTCCTACCCGTGCTGCCGCTCGACCGTTCGCTGGTGGTGCCGATCGTGCACGCCTCGGATGTCGCCGCGGCGTATGTCGCTGCCATCGACCGCCGCGCCGCGGGCGCGTTCAACCTGGCGGCCGAGCCGCCGGTGCGCCGCGACGACGTCGCCGAAGCGCTGGGCGCCAAGCCGGTGCACGTCCCGTCGGGTCTGCTGCGCACCGCCGTCGCGCTGAGCTGGCGGGCGCGCCTGCAGCCGATCGACGAGGGCTGGCTCGACCTGTCGTTCACCGTGCCGCTGCTCGACACCACCCGCGCGCGAACCGAACTCGACTGGACGCCGCGCTACTCGTCGGCCGAGGCGATGGCCGACATGGGCGACGGCTTCCTTCACGGTGGGCAGACGGAGAGTCCGGTGCTTGAGTATCGGTCGATGCTGGCCAACCTGCGGCGCGACCTGACCCGCGGCCCGATCACCGACCGCCGCGTCCCCTAGCGATTTCGGCGCGGAAACGTTCGCTCCGTGAACGTGAGCGCGCCGAAATCGCGTTGGGTGGGCTCAGTCGCCGTCCTTGACCTTCGCCATCGCCAGCACGTCGAGGCGCTTGTCGAGCTCCTCGAGTGACAGCTTGTCGCCGATCAGGCCGCGGTCGATGACCGTCTGGCGGATCGTCTTCTTCTCCTTGAGCGCTTCCTTGGCGACCTTGGCCGCCTCCTCGTAGCCGATCGCGGAGTTCAACGGCGTCACGATCGACGGCGACGACTCGGCCTGCTCGCGGATGTGGTCCTCGTTGGCGACTAGGCCGTCGACGCACCGCTCGGCGAACAGCCGCGACACGTTGGTCAGCAGCTTGAACGACTCCAGCAGGTTGCGGGCCATCATCGGGATGTAGACGTTGAGCTCGAACGCGCCGGACAACCCGCCGACGGCGATGGCCGCGTCGTTGCCGATGACCTGCGCGGCGACCTGCGTGACCGCCTCGGGCAGAACGGGATTGACCTTGCCGGGCATGATCGAGCTGCCCGGCTGCAGGTCGGGCAGCTGGATCTCGCCGAGCCCCGTCAGCGGACCGGAGCCCATCCAGCGGATGTCGTTGGCGATCTTGGTCAGCGACACCGCGATGGTCTTCAACGCGCCGGACGCCTCGACCAGCCCGTCGCGGGCGGCCTGCGCCTCGAAAGAGTCCTTGGCCGTGGTCAGTTCGGCCACCCCGGTCTGGTCCACCAGCACCTCGACGACCTTGGGGCCGAATCCGTCGGGTGCGTTGAGTCCGGTGCCGACGGCGGTGCCGCCGATCGCCAGTTCGCCGAGACGGGGCAGCGTCGCCTTGACGCGTTCGATGCCGGCCTCGATCTGGCGGGCGTAGCCGCCGAACTCCTGGCCGAGTGTCACCGGCACCGCGTCCATCAGGTGCGTGCGGCCGGACTTGACCGCCGTGCGCCACTGTCGCGCCTTGCCGGCCAGCGACTCGTGCAGCACCTCGAGTGCCGGGATCAGGTGCCGCACAGCGGCTTCGGTCGCAGCGATGTGCGTGGCGGTCGGGAAGGTGTCGTTGGACGACTGCGACATGTTGACGTGGTCGTTCGGGTGCACCGTGACGCCGTTCTGCGCGGCGATGCTCGCGATCACCTCGTTGGTGTTCATGTTGGAGCTGGTGCCCGACCCGGTCTGGAACACGTCGATCGGGAACTGGTCGTCATGGCGGCCGTCGGCGATCTCAGCGGCGGCGGCGATGATCGCGTCGGCCTTGTCCGGGTCGAGCAGCCCGAGATCCTTGTTCACCTGCGCGCAGGCGCCCTTGAGCAGCCCCAGCGCCCGGATCTGGGTGCGCTCCAGGCCGCGGCCCGAGATCGGGAAGTTCTCCACGGCGCGCTGGGTCTGCGCACGCCAGAGCGCGTCGATCGGCACCCGGACTTCGCCCATGGTGTCGTGCTCGATGCGGTACTCGACGTCTTTGTCGGCCATTGTGTGATGTGTCCCTTGGGTTGTCGGAGTTCTTACGGCAGGGGATAGGCGGCGGTGCTGTCGCCGGTGAAGTCGACAGCGGAGTACTCGTTGAGCTTGGACAGCCGGTGGTACGCCTCGATCATGCGGACGGTGCCGGACTTGCTGCGCATCACGATCGACTGGGTGGTGCAGCCGCCGCCGGAGTACCGCACACCCTGCAGCAGGTCACCGTCGGTGACGCCGGTGGCGCAGAAGAACACGTTCTCCCCGGACACCAGGTCCTCGGTCTTCAGGACGCGGTCGACGTCGTGTCCGGCGTCGACGGCCTTCTGCCGTTCCGCGTCGTCGGTCGGCGCCAGCTGGGCGTGGATGGCGCCGCCCATACAGCGGATCGCCGCCGCGGTGATGATGCCCTCGGGCGTGCCGCCGATACCGGCGAGCATGTCGGTGCCGGAGCCGGGCCGGCACGCCGAGATCGCGCCCGCGACGTCGCCGTCGGAGATCAGCCGGATGCGTGCCCCCGCGGCCCGGACGTCGGCGATCAGCTGTTCGTGCCGCGGCCGGTCCAGGATGCACACCGTGACGTCGCGCACCGACAGCCCCTTGACCTTGGCGACCGAGCGGACGTTCTCGCCGATCGGCGCGGTGATGTCGATGGCGTCGACGGCGTCGGGCCCGACGGCGATCTTGTTCATGTAAAAGACGGCCGACGGGTCGAACATCGCGCCGCGCTCGGCCACCGCGAGCACCGAGATCGCGTTCGGCATGCCCTTGCTCATCAGCGTGGTGCCGTCGACCGGGTCGACGGCGAAGTCGCAGTCCGGGCCGTCGCCGTTGCCGACCTCCTCGCCGTTGTAGAGCATCGGCGCGTTGTCCTTCTCGCCCTCGCCGATGACGACGACGCCGCGCATGGACACCGAGTTGACCAGCTCGCGCATCGCGTCGACGGCCGCGCCGTCGCCGCCTTCCTTGTCGCCGCGGCCCACCCAGCGGCCCGCCGCCATGGCACCGGCCTCGGTGACGCGGACGAGTTCGAGGGCGAGGTTGCGGTCGGGGGCCTCTCGGCGGCGATCAGGCATGCGGTGATTGTCCCAGAAGGGGATGCACCGGTGGGAGCTGGGATACTGGCAGCTATGACGCAGCCGCAGCCCGCTCCCAAGGAGCCGAAGTCACGGCTGCTCCACGACGGCCGGGACATGTTCTGGTCGATAGGCCCACTGGTGCTGGCGTGCGTCGTGCTGGCCGGTGTGCTGGGCATGTGTTCGTTCGCGCCCGCCGGGCCGGGCGAGGGCCGCGTACCGAACTTCGACGCGCCCGCCGCGCTGCGCGCCGACGCCGAC
>NZ_JAUMSQ010000249.1:0-13863 GCF_030519285.1 Mycolicibacterium arseniciresistens | reverse complement strand
CCACCCGCCAGCCGTGTACCTAACCTCTCAGGTCAGTACAGCTAGGGCTGCTGCTGGCGCGGGGTGGTCGGCTCGTCCGCCCGCTCGGTGCCGCCGCCCTGCGTGGCCACCGGCGTCGTCTGCTGAGTCTCGGTCCCGTCGTCCTGCCGGTCTCCACTGCGCACCGCGGCGAACACGTCGGTGTCGGCCCGGTCGTCGTCCATGCCCTCACGGCGGCGGGGCTGCTGGACCGCCTTGCGGTCCACCAGCCACCGGCCGATCGTGGCGCCGAGGATCGCGAACAGGAACGTCAGCAGCGCGGTGAACGCCGCGAATGTGGTGAGCTCGTTCAGCAGTCCCTCGACGTAGAGGTTCTTGTAGAAGATCCCGATGAACCACGCGACCAAGCCGCTGACGAAGCCGGCGAACAGCCCGGCCAGCAGCCAGGTCATCGCGAGGTCGGAACGCCGCTCGGGATCGGGGTTGCTGCGCGCGTCGGCCCGCCCGTCGATCAGCCCCCAGGCGAACACGGCGACGATGAACAGAAGGACGAGGACGACGCTGATGAGGGAGGCTTTCGTCTCCCACACATTGATCGCCGCTCCCTGCACCAACCGGACGATCACCATCAGGGCAGCGAAGACCAGTCCGCGCAGTAACCACTTGCTCATGAGGGCACAGCGTAGCGAGTACCGTCAGCGGCTGTGACTCATTCCCAGCGTAGAGATCGGTTACGCGCCCGCCTCGAGGCCGCCGACCTGGCTGCCATGCTGGTCACCGACCTGGTCAACGTGCGTTATCTGTCCGGTTTCACCGGCTCGAACGCCGCTCTGCTGATCCTCGCCGACACGCCGGGCGCCGTGCTGGCCACCGACGGGCGGTACCGCACGCAGGCCGCGCAGCAGGCACCCGACGTGGAGGCGGTGATCGAACGGGCGGTCGGGCCGTGCCTGGTGGCACGGGCCGGGGCGGCGCGGGTCGGCCGCCTGGGCTTCGAGAGTCACGTGGTCACTGTCGACGGTCATCGCGGACTGCTCGAGGCGGCGACGGACATCGAACTGGTCCGCGCGCCGCGCACCGTGGAGGCGCTGCGCGAGGTCAAGGATGCCGGGGAGATCGCGCTGCTGCGGCTTGCCTGCGAGGCCGCCGACGCCGCGCTGACCGATCTGGTGGAGCGCGGCGGGTTGCGGCCGGGCCGCACCGAGAAGGAGGTCGGCCGCGAACTCGAGTCACTGATGCTCGACCACGGCGCCGACGGCGTCTCCTTCGAGACCATCGTGGCGGCAGGCGCCAACTCGGCGATACCGCATCACCGGCCGACCGACGCCGTGCTCGCCACCGGTGACTTCGTCAAGATCGACTTCGGGGCGCTGGTCGCGGGTTACCACTCCGACATGACCCGCACCTTCGTGCTCGGGCGTGCCGAGCAGTGGCAGCGCGACATCTACACCCTGGTGTCCGACGCGCAGCGCGCCGGCCGTGAGGCGCTCGGGGCCGGGGTGGCCCTCAAGGACGTGGACGCCGCGTCCCGGCAGGTCATCGCCGACGCAGGCCACGCCGAGAACTTCGGCCACGGCCTCGGCCATGGGGTGGGCCTGCAGATCCACGAAGCGCCGGGAATCAACTCCATGGCCGCCGGTACACTGCTTGCTGGCTCCGCGGTCACCGTGGAACCCGGTGTCTACCTACCCGGCCGCGGCGGCGTCCGCATCGAGGACACGCTGGTCGTCAGTGAGGAATCCGACACCCCCGACTTACTCACCCGGTTCCCCAAGGAACTGGCCATCCTCTGACACAGAGAGCTAGGAGCAGTACCGACCGTGGCATCGACCGCCGACTTCAAGAACGGGCTCGTCCTCAACATCGACGGCCAGCTGTGGCAGATCACCGAATTCCAGCACGTCAAGCCCGGCAAGGGGCCGGCCTTCGTGCGCACCAAGCTCAAGAACGTGCTGTCGGGCAAGGTCGTCGACAAGACCTACAACGCCGGCGTGAAGGTGGAGACGGCGACCGTCGACCGCCGCGACGCCACCTACCTGTACCGCGACGGGTCGGACTTCGTCTTCATGGACTCCGAGGACTACGAACAGCACCCGTTGCCGGAGGCGCTGGTGGGCCGCGCCGCCGGCTTCCTGCTCGAGAGCATGGCGGTGCAGATCGCGTTCCACGACGGGGTGCCGCTGTACCTGGAGCTGCCGGTGACCGTGGAGCTCGTGGTCGCGTCCACCGAGCCGGGCCTGCAGGGCGACCGCTCCAGCGCAGGCACCAAGCCCGCGACCCTGGAGACCGGCGCCGAGATCCAGGTCCCGCTGTTCATCAACACCGGCGACAAGCTCAAGGTGGACTCGCGCGACGGCAACTATCTCGGTCGGGTCAATGCCTGACCGCACCGGAGGCCGGATCGATGCCTGACCGGCCTGACAAGGGCCGGCACCAGGCCCGTAAGCGGGCGGTCGACCTGCTGTTCGAGGCCGAGGCCAGGGGCATCAGCCCCGCCGAGGTCGCCGAGGCGAGAACGGCGTTGTCGCACACCCAGGCCGACGTCTTCGCGCTCAACCCCTACACCGTCACCGTGGCGCACGGCGTGACCGAACACCGCGCCCACATCGACGACCTCATCTCGGCGCACCTGCAGGGCTGGACGTTGGAGCGGCTGCCCGCGGTGGACCGGGCCATTCTGCGGGTCGCGGTGTGGGAGCTGCTGCACGCCGACGACGTGCCCCCGCCGGTGGCCGTCGACGAGGCCGTCGAACTGGCCAAGCAGCTGTCAACTGACGACTCGCCGAGCTTCGTCAACGGTGTGCTCGGCCAGGTGATGCTGGTGACACCGCAGATCCGAGCCGCATCCCAAGCCGTGCGGGAGGCGGTGCGGGGAACCCCGGAAGGCTAGGGACGTCATGGGGTCACCTCAGGACTGGGCGCCGTACTCCAGCGTGGAGGACGCGGCGCGGGTGTACCTGCGTGATCCCGAGCTGGCGCTCGACCAGCTGCGCGCCGTGGTCGACCTCCCGCAGATCACGTCGTTCATCATGTCCCGCGCCACAGCGGACGACTCGTGGAGCGACGAGGACGAGGTGCTGTGGCAGGAGGTCGTGCTGACCGACGGGTCGCGGTTGATCATGTGGCGGGCCGACGACTCGGTGTCGACCACCGGAGACCGTGAGCGCCGCGTGCTCGACGCCTCGGTGCGCACCATCTCGCTGTCGTCGATCACCGACCACGTGCTCACCACCGAATACGAAGTGCTCGACGACGGCACCCGCAGGCTGTCCGAGGTGCGGCTGCGCATGTACACCCAACTGATCACCCGGGCGCGGCAGAGGTCGGCCACCGAGACCGACGTGTACTGCGAGTCGTTCCGCTACCACAAGACCGTCGACAACGGCGGTCTGGCGCAGATGCAGCGGCTCCTGCAGTTCGGCCGGGTGCTGTCGCGCTGCATGCGCTGAGCCGCAGCCGCAGACCCCGCGAGGGCGCCGCTTTTCGCTCAGCGCGATTGCAATGCCCCGGCCCAGCCCGGAGGTGGCGCATTCGCCGGAGGTACGGCTGATTCAGCAGGTCGGCGACGGTGCGGCACGGCGCAATGGGCGGCCGCGGCCCGCGCTGACCGCTCGCAGCGGGAAGGCCTTGCGGAAAGCGCCTTAACGTGATTCGCGTGTCGCACGCCCCAGCCGGTCACGAACCGGGCCATGAAGCGGGAGCCATCCCGTTGCCCGGGCGGCGTGCCCGCGCGGACCGGGCCCGGCAGGTGGCCGACGTGATTCGCCATCAGATCCACGCCGGCGCCTACGCCGACGGGCTTCCCGCCGAGCAGGACCTGGCCGCCGAGTTCTTCGTCTCCCGCAACACCGTGCGCGAGGCGCTCGCGGTGCTGAAGAACGAGGGCCTCATCGACCGCGGGCCACGGGTCGGCACCCACGTCGCGGTCCGCAAGTACGACCACGGACTCGACGCGCTGGCCGGTCTCAAGGAGACGTTCAAGGGCTACGGCGAGGTGCGCAACGAGGTCCGGGCGGCGATGCGGCTGGCCGCCCCGCCCGCAGTGGCGCGCCGGCTGCAACTCCCGCCCGGCGCGCAGGTGGTGTTCGTGGAGCGGCTGCGCTATCTCGGTGACCTCCCGCTCTCCCTCGACCTGACCTACCTCACACCCGACATCGGGGAGCAGGTGCTCGAACACCGGTTGGAGAACAACGACGTGTTCGCCCTCATCGAACAGGTCAGCGGGCAGCGCCTCGGCGCGGCGACGCTGGCGCTGGAAGCGGTGTCGGCGGACCCGCATTCGGCGGCGACGCTGCAGGTGCCCGACGGCGCCGCGCTGCTGATGCTCGAACGCCTCGCCAGTCTCGACGACGGCAGGCCCGTCGACCTGGAGTACATCCGCATGCGTGGTGACCGGATCACCATGCGCGGCAACCTGATCAGGAGTGACTCATGACGCTGGTGAACAACCAACGCGCCGACGTCCCGGTGACGATCGACGAATCGCTGTGCATCGAGGGCTGCACCCTGTGCGTCGACGTGTGCCCGCTCGACTCGCTGGCGATCAACCCGGAGAACGGCAAGGCGTTCATGCACGTCGACGAATGCTGGTACTGCGGCCCGTGCGCGGCCCGCTGTCCCACCGGCGCCGTCACGGTCAACATGCCCTACCTGATCCGTTAGTCCGGCTCGTCAGCCCCGACCTCCCAGGACACCCGCACATGAAACGCACCATCGCCGTGGCGCTCGCCGCCGCCACCGTCGGCTCGCTGGCCGCGTGCTCGCTGGACTCCCAGTCGCAATCCGATGGCACCGTCAACGTGGTCATCGGCTACCAGTCGAAGACCATCAACACCGTCACCGCCGGAACCCTGCTGAAGGCCAAGGGTTTCCTGGAGCAGCGGCTCGCCGATGTCAGCGAGTCCACCGGCGTCGACTACAACGTGCAATGGCAGGACTACGACACCGGTGCGCCGATCACCGCGCAGATGGTCGCCGAGAAGATCGACATCGGCTCCATGGGCGACTACCCGCTGCTGATCAACGGCTCCAAGACCCAGGCCAATGAGCGGGCCCGCACCGAGTTCGTCTCCGTCACCGGCTACAGCCCCACCGGGTCGCTGAACATGATCGTGGTGCCGCCGGATTCGCCGATCAGGTCGGTCACCGACCTGAAGGGCAAGAAGGTCTCGGCCAGTGTGGGTTCGGCCGGGCACGGCACCCTGGTCCGGGCGCTCGACAACGCTGGCATCGACCCCAAGACCGGCGTCGAGGTGCTCAACCAGCAGCCGCAGGTCGGCGCCTCGGCTTTGGAATCCGGTCAAGCGCAGGCGCTTTCGCAGTTCGTCGCGTGGCCGGGGCTGCTGGTCTTCCAGGACAAGGCGAAGCTGCTCTACGACGGCGCCGAGGGCGACTATCCCACCTTCCACGGCGTCGTCGTCCGGCGTGACTACGCAGGCCGGCACCCCGAGGTGCTCGACGCCTTCCTGCAGGCCCAGCTCGACGCCACCGACTTCCTCAACGACAAGCCGCTGGAATCGGCGAAACTCGTCGCCGAGGGCAGCGGGCTGCCCGAGGAGGTCGTCTACCTCTACAACGGCCCGGGCGGCACCAGCTTCGACACCACCCTCAAGCCGTCGCTGATCGAGGCCTTCAAAGGCGATGTGCCCTACCTGAAGTCCATCGGCGACTTCGCCGATCTGGACATCGACGGGTTCGTCTCCGACGAGGCGATCCGCAAGGCCTTCGCCGAACGCGGAGTCGACTACGACGCCGCACGCGACAGCACCGCCAACCCTTCGGTGATCCGCGGCCGGGACCCGGTGTGCAACGCCGACGTCACCGATCCCCGGCTGGCGGGTGAACTCTGGCTCGACGGCCGCGACGCCACCCAGCCGGCGGCGAACCCGGGATGCCTGCTGCGCGCCGTGCGCGAGGCCACCGCCCGCGGTGAGAACGTCCGGGCGGCCTACGTGTCCGACACCGAGTACGGCACGCGGTGGTTCGCCGACAAGTCCGTCTGGGTGCGCTCAGGTGATCAACAGCGGCCTCAGTACCTGCCGTTCGGCACGCTCGCCGGCGCTCAGCGTTACACCGCAACCCATCCCGGGGCGACGGTCGTGGACTACCAGCAGGCGCTGGCGGGTGCGGTGTGACCGCCCCGCCGGCGGTGCTGACCGCTGATGAAGCCGCCGTCGCCGTACCGGCAGCACCGTCCCGACCTGCGCTGCGGCGCCGGCCCCTTGCCTCATGGGCGGTGCGCATCGCGTCGGTGGCTGCCGCCATCGCGCTCTGGCAGCTGCTGACCGCCAATGACGTGCGGCTGTGGCTTCGCTTCGACACCCTGCCGACGGTCACCGAGGTGATCGCCGCATTCGGAAGCCGCCTCGGCACCCAGGACTACTGGCTCGACCTCGGCCAGTCACTGATCCGGATCCTCACCGGCTTCGCGCTGGCCGCCGTCGCCGGCGTGGTCACCGGCATCATGCTCGGCCGCTCGCCGAGGTTCGCCAACGTCTTCGGCCCGCTGGCCGAACTCGCCCGGCCCATCCCCGCCATCGCC
Source organism: Mycolicibacterium arseniciresistens (assembly GCF_030519285.1). NCBI lineage: Bacteria > Bacillati > Actinomycetota > Actinomycetes > Mycobacteriales > Mycobacteriaceae > Mycobacterium > Mycolicibacterium arseniciresistens. The sequence continues at coordinate 7,343 of NZ_JAUMSQ010000249.1, read as the reverse complement.
ATCGTGCCCGTGGCGATCCTGCTGTTCCCGACCGACGAGGCCGGGATCGTGTTCATCACCTTCCTGGCCGCGTACTTCCCGATCATGGTCAGCACCCGGCACGCCGTGCGCGCGCTGCCCACGCTGTGGGAGGACTCGGTGCGCACCCTCGGCGGCAACCGCTGGGACGTCATCAGCCGGGTCGTGCTGCCCGGCATCCTGCCCGGCGTGTTCGGCGGGCTGTCGGTCGGCATCGGCGTCGCATGGATCTGCGTCATCTCCGCGGAGATGATCTCGGGCCGGCTCGGCGTGGGATACCGCACCTGGCAGGCCTACACCGTGCTGGCCTACCCGCAGGTGTTCGTCGGCATCATCACCATCGGGGTGCTCGGATTCGCCACCTCGGCCGCCGTCGAACTGATCGGCCGCCGCGTCACCCGCTGGCTGCCCCGCGGTGAGGGGAGTAACCGATGACCGGCATGAACCTCACCCTGCGGGACCTCGTGCTCAGCTACGGCGGCGCGCCGGTCATCGACGGCCTCGACCTCGACGTGCGGCCGGGGGAGATCCTGGTGCTCACCGGCCCGTCGGGATGCGGCAAGTCGACGGTGCTGCGGGCGCTGGCCGGCCTGCTGACGCCCGACGCCGGCGAGGTGCTCGCCGACGGGGCGCCCGTCACCACGACGTCGCGGGACCGGGCGATGGTGTTCCAGGACAACGCGCTGCTGCCGTGGCGCACCGTGCAGTCCAATGTCGAGTTGGCGCTCAAGCTGGCCGGCCGGCCACGGCAGGGCAGGCGCGACGAGGCGCTGAAGTGGATCGCCGATGTCGGCCTCACCGGCTTCGAGCGCTACCTGCCCAAAAGCCTGTCCGGCGGGATGCGCCAGCGGGTCCAACTGGCACGCGGTCTCGCCGGGGAGCCGCGCGCGGTGATGATGGACGAGCCGTTCGGCGCGCTGGACGCCCAGACCCGGACCACCATGCAGGAGTTGCTGATCGACACCTGGCGCGCGCATCCCACCACCGTGGTCTTCGTCACCCACGACGTCGACGAGGCCCTGCTGATCGGCGATCGCATCGCGGTGCTCGGACGGGCCGGGCAACCGCTGCGGGCGCTGCTGGACGTGCCGAGCCCACGCGACCACACCGTCGACCGCACCGCGCTACGCGCCGAGGCGATCTCGAACCTGGGCACCGCCCCCGACCACCCGGAGCTCGTCAGTTGATGGACATCCCCACCCTCGCCCCCGAGCCCACCCGGCTGGACTGCGACGTGCTGGTCATCGGTGGCGGCACCGCGGGCACGATGGCCGCGCTGTCGGCCGCCGAACACGGCGCGCGGGTGCTGCTGCTGGAGAAGGCCCACGTCCGGCACTCGGGCGCGCTGGCCATGGGCATGGACGGCGTCAACAACGCCGTCATCCCCGGCAAGGCGACGCCGGAGGACTACGTCGCCGAGATCACCCGCGCCAACGACGGAATCGTCAACCAGCGCACCATCTATCAGACCGCGACTCGCGGATTCGCGATGGTGCAGCGGCTGGAGCGCTACGGCGTGAAGTTCGAGAAGGACGAGCACGGCGAGTACGCCGTGCGCCGGGTGCACCGGTCCGGTTCCTACGTGCTGCCGATGCCGGAGGGCAAGGACGTCAAGAAGGCGCTCTACCGGGTGCTGCGGCAACGGTCGATGCGCGAGAAGATCCAGATCGAGAACCGTCTGATGCCGGTCCGCGTGCTCACCAGCGGTGGTCGGGCCGTGGGCGCCGCCGCGTTCAACACCCGCACCGGCGAGTTCGTCACCGTCGCGGCCAAGGCCGTGGTGCTCGCGACCGGGGCGTGCGGACGGCTGGGACTGCCGGCGTCGGGCTACCTCTACGGCACCTACGAGAACCCGACGAACGCAGGCGACGGCTATTCGATGGCCTTCCACGCCGGCGCCGAGCTGTCCGGAATCGAGTGCTTCCAGGTCAATCCGCTCATCAAGGACTACAACGGCCCGGCATGCGCCTACGTCGCCAACCCGTTCGGCGGCTACCAGGTCAACGCCCTCGGTGAACGCTTCGTCGACTCCGACTACTGGTCGGGCCAGATGATGGCGGAGGTCAAGCAGGAGATCGAGTCCGCCCGCGGGCCGATCTACCTCAAGGTGTCGCACCTGCCCGACGAGACGCTGTCGGCGCTGGAGAACATCCTGCACACCACGGAGCGGCCGACCCGGGGCACCTTCCACGCCAACCGCGGTCACGACTACCGCACCCACGACATCGAGATGCACATCTCCGAAATCGGTTTGTGCAGTGGCCATTCCGCGTCCGGTGTCTGGGTGGACGAGCATGCGCGCACCACGGTGCCCGGACTCTACGCGGCGGGCGACCTGGCGTGTGTGCCGCACAACTACATGATCGGCGCCTTCGTCTACGGCGACCTGGCGGGATCGCACGCCGCGGGCACGCTCGCGGACGTACCGGTTCCCGCCGCCCTGCCGCGCGACCAGCTGCAGGAGGCGCACGACCTCATCTACCGGCCGCTGCGGCATCCGTCCGGGCCGCCACAGCCGCAGGTCGAGTACAAGCTGCGCCGGTTCGTCAACGACTATGTGGCGCCGCCGAAATCGGCCACCAAGCTGTCGATCGCCGTGCAGACGTTCGAACGGATGCGCAGCGAGATCGCCGGGATGGGCGCCACCACGCCGCACGAGCTGATGCGTGCGGTGGAGGTGTCGTTCATCCGCGACTGCGCGGAGATGGCCGCCAGGTCGTCGCTGACCCGCACCGAATCACGCTGGGGGCTCTACCACGACCGTGCCGACCTGCCCGGCCGCGACGACGAGAACTGGCGCTACCACCTGAACCTGCGCAAGACCGCCGACGGGTCGATGGAGTTCCTCAAGCGGCCCGTCGCAGCGTATTTCGTGCCGGTGCCGGGTCTGGACCATCTGCCGTCGGATGCCCCGGTGACCACGGTGGCGCAGCCGGAGCTGGTCGGGGGCCGCGCCCCGCTGGACGAGAAGATCAGGCCGCGCGAAGTAGCCGCCGAACCGCCGTCTCCGCGCATCGCGGCGGTGCTCGCGCTGGAGGAGCCCTCGGTGGCCGACCTCGCCGGGTACCTCATTGATCCCGATCCGGGGGTGCGGCGCACGGCGGTGGCCACGCTGGTCGAGGTACTGCCGGACGGCTACGCCGACGGGCTGTTCCGCGCACTGGGCGACGAGGCGCCCGAGGTGCGTGGCGTTGCGGCCGAGAGCGTGCGTGAGCTGGTCGAGGTGCTACCGGCACCCGAAGTCGTTGCGGTTCATCTGCGCTCGCCGGACGCGGTGGTGCGGGCCGTCGCCCTCTATCTGCTCAGTTCGCGGCGGGTCGGTGCGGCGGACGCCTATCGCGAGGCGCTGTCCGACGCCGACCACCGGGTCCGCATCGAGGCGGTGCGGGCGCTGGTGTCGGTCGACGACGTCGACGGGGTCGCAGCGGGCGCCACCGACGAGAACCGTGAGGTGCGCATCGCCGTCGCCAACGGCCTTGGCACCCTCGGGGCGGGCGCCGACGCGGTCCGCGCCCTGATCGACGACGCCGACCCGCTGGTGCGCGCGGCCGCGTTGGCCGCCATGGGGGCGATCGGATGGGGCGCCGACGACGGACCGACGGTCGAGGGCGCGCTCGCCGCGTCGGCCTGGCAGATCCGCCAGGGCGCGGCGCGGGCGCTGGCGGGTGCTCCGTCGCCCTCGACGGCCGTGCCCCCGCTGTCGCGGGCGTTGGCCGATCCGCACCTGGACGTCCGCAAGGCCGCGGTGCTCAGCCTCACCCGGTGGGCGTCCTCCGAGCAGGCCGCCCGCGACGCGCTGGGCCTGGCGCTCGACGACGGTGACGCCGACGTCCGTGCCTACGCGCGCCGGGCGCTGGCCGGCTGAGGGCTCACAGGTCGAGCGCCTGGTACGTCCGGCGGACGAACTTCGGTTGCACGGACTGCAGGGTGAGAAGCGACGTGTTGCCCGCCACGGCGGCCGCCGCGTCGGCGCCGAAGTTGGGCAGATTCTGGATCAGGTAGATCAGGATCATGTCGGCGGCGGGGTCGGCCTGCCACCACGTCCCGTACGCGCCGGGCCAGCCGAAGGTGCCCGCCCCGCCGGGCCCGAACAGCTGTCGTGACTTGGCCGGGTCGGTGACCACCGACAGGTTCAGCCCGAAGCCGCGCCCGATCCAGAACGGCATGCCGAGGAACGGGTGGCGCTTCTGCTCGGGAGTGAGCCGGTCGGTGCGCATCGACCGCACCGACTCCTCCGAGAGCACCCGCACGCCGTCGACGGTGCCGCCCTCCAGCAGCATCCGGGCGAAGCGCAGGTAGTCGTCGGCGGTGGAGAACAGGTTCGCCCCGCCCATGCAGAACGGCGGCGGCGTGGTGGTCGGCGGCCCCATCGCATCGTGGCTGAGCGTGTCGTCATCGGTGAGCTTGTACATCGTCGCGACCCGGCCGCGGTTGCGCGGATCCACGAAGAACCCGGTGTCGGCCATGCCGAGCGGCCCGAGGATCCGTTCGGTCATGACGTCCTGCAGCGTCGCGCCCTCGATGCGTTCGAGCAGCACGCCGAGCACGTCGGTGGCGTTGCTGTAGGTCATCCGGTCGCCGGGATGGTGCTGCAGCGGCAGGGCGGCGATCTCGGCGAGCCAGGCGTCCGGCGACTGCTTTGCCGAGATGCGGCCGTAAGCGCGCGCGAGCGGCCCGGTGACCGAGAAGAAGTACGCGAGTCCGCTGCGGTGGGTCATCAGGTCGTCGACGGTGATCGGGCGGCGGGCCGGGTGCGTGCGGTCCAGCGGCCCGCCCGGGGTGTCGAGCACCCGCAGGTCGGCCAGTTCGGGCAACCACTTCGTCACCGGGTCGGTCAGGGCGAGCTTGCCCTCCTCGACCAGGGCCATGGCCGCGGCCACCGTCACCGGTTTGGTCATCGACGCGATGCGGAACACCGTGTCGCGCCGCATCGGCAACCCGGCCTCGATGTCGCGGTGGCCGATCTCGTTGACCTGCTCGATGCGTCCGCCGCGCCACACCAGGGTCACCGCGCCGGCGAGCACCCCGGCGTCGACCGCGTCCCGGATGGAGGCCTGATTACCACTGAGATTCACCTAGCCAGGCTAGCCAGCGCGGGCGGGCGCCGCCGCGGTGGTAGGCTCCGCGGCAGTTTGACATCCTTTAACGATCCGTCCGGCGAGGCGGAGAAGGAGGTCTGGATCGCGCGTGGGCAGTCCTGACACCCCCGACCGGGAATTGATGACGGCGGCGGACGTGGGCCGCACCATTTCCCGTATCGCGCATCAGATCATCGAGAAGACCGCACTCGACGGCGGCGCCGATGCGCCCCGCGTGGTGCTGCTCGGCATTCCCACCCGCGGCGTCACGCTGGCGGCGCGGCTGGCGGCCAACATCAGCGAGTTCTCCGGCGTGACCGTGGGCCACGGTGCGCTGGACATCACGCTGTACCGCGACGACCTGGCAGGCAAGCCGCCGCGCCCGCTCGAGGAGACCTCGATCCCCGCGGGCGGCATCGACGGTGCGCTGGTGATCCTGGTCGACGACGTGCTCTACACGGGGCGTTCGGTGCGCTCGGCGCTGGACGCGCTGCGAGACATCGGCCGGCCCCGGATCGTGCAACTCGCCGTGCTGGTGGATCGTGGGCACCGCGAACTGCCGCTGCGGGCCGACTACGTCGGCAAGAACGTGCCCACCTCGCGGAGCGAGAACGTCAAGGTGCGGCTGGTCGAGAACGACGGCGGACGCGACGGCGTGTCCATCGCACCCCAGGGAGGGCCGAAAAGGTGAAGCATCTGCTCTCTGCCGCCGACCTGAGTCGCGACGAGGCCACGGCGATCCTCGACGACGCCGACCGGTTCAGCCAGGCGCTGCTCGGCCGTGAGGTCAAGAAGCTGCCGACGCTGCGCGGCCGCACGGTGATCACGATGTTCTACGAGAACTCGACCCGCACCCGGGTGTCGTTCGAGGTGGCGGGCAAATGGATGAGCGCCGACGTGATCAACGTCAGCGCATCGGGATCCTCGGTCGCCAAGGGGGAGTCGCTGCGCGACACCGCGCTGACACTGCGGGCCGCGGGCGCCGACGCGCTGATCATCCGCCATCCCGCTTCCGGTGCGGCGCAACAGCTCTCGGAGTGGACGGCGGAGCCCAATGGCGGCCCGAGCGTGATCAACGCCGGTGACGGCACCCACGAGCACCCGACCCAGGCGCTGCTCGACGCGCTGACCATCCGCCAGCGGCTCGGCAGCATCGAGGGCAGGCGGGTGGTGATCGTCGGCGACGTCCTGCACAGCCGGGTCGCCCGCTCCAACGTGTCACTGCTGCACACCCTCGGCGCCGAGGTGGTGCTCGTGGCGCCGCCGACGCTGCTGCCCGTCGGCGCGAGCGAGTGGCCGGTCACGGTGTCGCACCACCTCGACGCCGAACTGCCCGGCGCCGATGCGGTGCTGATGCTGCGGGTGCAGGCCGAACGGATGAACGGCGGCTTCTTCCCGTCCAGCCGGGAGTACTCGGTGCGCTACGGCCTGTCGCAGAAGCGTCAGGCGCTGCTGCCGGGCAATGCCGTCGTTCTGCATCCCGGGCCGATGCTGCGCGGGATGGAGATCGCCTCCTCGGTGGCCGACTCGTCGCAATCCGCTGTGCTGCAACAGGTCTCCAACGGCGTGCACGTCCGGATGGCCGTGCTGTTCCATCTGCTCGTCGGCGCCGAAAAGGAGGCGATCAGCGCATGAGTGCCACTGTCCTGATCCGGGGCGTCCGCCCCTACGGCGAAGGTGAACCGGTCGACGTGCTGGTCGACGACGGCCAGATCGCCGAGATCGGCGCCGGGCTCGCCGTTCCGGACGACGCAGACGTGATCGATGCCAACGGGCACATCCTGCTGCCGGGTTTCGTCGACCTCCACACCCATCTGCGCGAACCCGGCCGCGAGTACGCCGAGGACATCGAAACCGGTTCGGCCGCAGCGGCGCTGGGTGGATTCACCGCGGTGTTCGCGATGGCCAACACCGATCCCGTCGCCGACAGCGTGGTGGTCACCGACCACGTCTGGCACCGCGGGCAGGAGGTCGGGCTGGTCGACGTGCACCCCGTCGGCGCGGTCACCGTCGGCCTGGCCGGAACCCAGCTCACCGAGATGGGCATGATGGCCGCCGGGGCCGGGCAGGTCCGGATGTTCTCCGACGACGGCATCTGCGTGCACGACCCGCTGATGATGCGGCGTGCGCTGGAGTACGCCACCGGCCTGGGCGCTTTGATCGCCCAGCACGCCGAGGAGCCGCGGCTGACCGTCGGCGCCGTCGCCCACGAGGGTCCCACTGCCGCGCGGCTCGGACTGGCCGGCT